>JAKAHE010000023.1 GCA_021815285.1 Nitrospirota bacterium | reverse complement strand
CTTGAATCAATACTTGTGGCATATAGCTTCTCTTTGATGCTAAAAAGCCCATCCCCGTTTCCAGAGATGGGCAATTTAATCCAAGCCTGCTTCTAAGCCCGAACTCCTCAAGGTAGTACGGTACTTCTCGAAGGTATTGCCTGGCTCTTGCTTGGTTTATTATATTCTAACGCTCTTACAAATCAAGCAAAAAGGGACATCACGAGAACTCCCTCACGATGATAATGCCTGGCGCACCCGTGCCGCCGGTGTAGGCTGAGCCGGTGGACAAAGCGCCTCCACCGCCAGCGCCGTAACCGGCTGCATTGTTTCCTGCGCCCTGTGCCGTCTTACCAACACCTCCGCCCCCGAATATCGTCCCGGCGCCGCCTGCCGGTTATTTCTTGCCGGCCACCTGGATCCTGATGATTGCCTTCTCCAGGGAGACCTGGCCTTTCTCAAACTCTACCTCGGCAGGCTGGCCGCGAAGAATAGCCTCTGCCCTTGTCTTCTCTTCTTCTGCGCGGCGGAGGTCTATCTCCTCGGCGGTCTCGGCCATGTCCGCAAGCACCTCGACCCTGTCCCCGTCAACCTGCGCATATCCCCAGGTGACAGCGATATATTTGCGGATGTCGCCTGCACGGTAGCTGAGTTCGCCTATCCTGAGCGCGGTCAAAAACGGTGTATGACCGGGCAGGACTCCGAACTCTCCTTCTATGCCGGGGCAGACGACCTCGTCCACTTCCTCTCGGACGACTCTTTTCTCCGGCGTGACTATTTCGAGCGTCAGCTTGTCCATCATTGCACCCAACTTTCCGAAAGGCGTCTTTTGTGCCTTAAGTATTTTCTCTCGTCCCCGCCCCGAACCGCCTTGACCGTTCCGCCAAACCTTTATTAAACTTCCCGGCAACCGGCTCTGGCCCTCTTTACACCTTCACGCCGAGCTTCTCTGCCTTCTCCAGAACTCCGCTTATACCACCAACCATGTAGAAAGCCTGCTCCGGGATGTGGTCGTATTTGCCTTCGACGACTTCCTTGAAGCCCTTTACGGTATCTTCCAGACGCACGTACTGGCCCGGGGTGCCGGTGAAGGCCTCCGCCACGAAGAACGGCTGAGAGAGGAACCTTTGGATTTTGCGGGCGCGGGAAACTACCAGCTTGTCGTCTTCCGAAAGTTCTTCCATACCGAGGATGGCGATAATGTCCTGAAGTTCCTTATACCTCTGAAGAACAGCCTGCACCTTCCTGGCCACGGTATAGTGCTCCTCGCCGACGATGCGCGGATCGAGAATCCTGGAGGTGGAGTCGAGCGGGTCGACCGCCGGGTATATGCCCAGCTCTGCAATCTGTCTGGAGAGAACCGTCGTGGCGTCGAGGTGCGCAAATGCCGTCGCCGGAGCCGGGTCTGTCAGGTCGTCCGCCGGGACGTATATGGCCTGGACGGACGTGATGGAGCCTTTCTTCGTGGATGTAATGCGCTCCTGAAGCGCGCCCATTTCCGTGGAAAGCGTGGGCTGATAGCCGACGGCGGAGGGCATACGGCCAAGAAGAGCCGAGACCTCGGAGCCTGCCTGCGTGAAACGGAATATATTGTCTACGAACAGGAGCACGTCCTGGCCTTCGGCGTCGCGGAAGTATTCCGCCGCGGTAAGGGCTGAGAGGCCTATCCTGAGCCTCGCGCCTGGCGGCTCGTTCATCTGTCCGTAAATCAACGCGGTCTTGTCGATAACTCCGGACTCCTTCATTTCGAGCCAGAGGTCGTTACCTTCGCGGGTGCGCTCGCCGACGCCGGCGAACACGGAGAAACCGCCGTGCTCCTGGGCGACGTTTCGTATAAGCTCCATGATGAGAACCGTCTTGCCGACGCCCGCGCCGCCGAAGAGGCCCGTCTTGCCGCCCTTCGTGTAAGGCGCGAGGAGGTCTATGACCTTGAGGCCTGTGACGAACATCTCCGTGGATGTGGACTGATCCTCGAACGATGGCGCAGGACGGTGAATCGGAAGGAAATTCTTAGCTTGTATCGGCCCTTTTTCGTCGACTGGCTCGCCGACAACGTTCATTATCCTGCCCAGTGTCTCGCGCCCGCACGGCATCGTGATGGGCTTGCCAGTATCCACAGCCTTCATGCCTCGCACCAGGCCGTCAGTCGAGGACATCGCGACGGTGCGTACGCGGGACTCGCCAAGGTGCATGGCGACTTCCAGCGTAAGGTTGAAAGCCGGAGTCCCGGCGGCGGCGTCCGCGTCCTGCCGAATAAGTATGGCGTTGTAAATGGCCGGGAGGCTTTCCGTGAACTCTATGTCCACGACCGGGCCAATAACCTGTACTATCGTCCCTTCGTTCATTATTATTACCCCCTTAATTCACGGCTTAATTTTAAAAAGCCGCCCAATGAAAACGGGCTTGAAAACTTATTTTAAAGCCTCGGCGCCGCCGATTATCTCCATCAGCTCTTTCGTGATGGCGGCCTGGCGCGCCTTGTTATATTTAAGCGTCAGCTTGCCTATCATCTCCTTGGCGTTGTTAGATGCCGCGTCCATCGCCGTCATCCTGGCGCCGAGTTCGGAGGCCTCGGATTCCCGGAGCGCGCGGTAAACCTGGAACTCCACGTGTTTCGGCAGGAGCGTGTCAAGCACCGCTTCCGGCCCCGGCTCGTATATGTAGTCTCCGGAGGAGATTTCCACCTCCGTCTTCGGCGGCTCTATGGGCAGTATCTTCTCGGCGATTACCGTCTGGGAGAGTGCGGTCTTGAACTCGTTGTAGATGACGTAGACCTCGTCCACCTCGGCGTTTATGTAGTTCTCTATAATCTCGGAGGCGATAGTCTGGGCATGGGAGTAGTTCAGGTGGCCGGATATGCCCGTCCAATCCTTCCTGATACTGTAATCCCTCCGCGTTAAGTAATCCCGGCCCTTGCGGCCAACAATATTGAGCGTGAGGTCGCAGCCGTCAATTTTCTTCTCGTGGTAGAGCGCGACCGCGCGTTTCATTATATTCGTATTGAACGCGCCGCAGAGGCCGCGGTCGGAGGTAATTACCAGGAATTCGATGCGGCGGCATCCCCTGTGCGCGAGCAACGGGTGGTATTCCCTCGGCGCCCTTGCTGCGAGGTTCCCAAGGACCGAAACCAGCATGTTCGCATAGGGGCGGGCGGCGAGCATCGCGGCCTGCGCTTTTTTCAGCTTCGAGGCCGAGACCGCCTTCATTGCCTTTGTAATCTGCTGCGTGTTCTTTACGCTGCGGATCCTTCTTAGTATATCCCTTGAGCCAGCCATCGACCCCCCTTAGACCGCGAACGTCTTCTTGAACTCTTCGATTGCCGATTTCATCTTCTCTTTAAGCTCGTCGCTTATCGCCTTCTTTTCCTCTATCTCCTTCGCTATTTCCGGATGCTGGAGTTCGAGGAACTTCAAGAGATCGGCCTCGAACTTCCTTATCGAGCCGATAGGCACATCATCGACGTAGCCGTTGGTGGCTGTGAAGATTATGAGTATCTGGTTTCCCACGCTCATGGCGGAATACTGGTTCTGTTTGAGTATTTCCACCATCCTCTGGCCGCGGGCCAGCTGGTTTTGCGTGGCCTTGTCGAGGTCGGCGCCGAACTGGGCGAATGCGGCCAGCTCGCGGAACTGTGCGAGGTCGAGCTTGAGCGAGCCTGCGACCTGCTTCATCGCCTTTATCTGTGCGGAACCGCCGACGCGGGAAACGGAGAGGCCGACATTCAGCGCGGGCCGGACACCTGAGTAGAAGAGGTCGGACTCCAGGAATATCTGGCCGTCTGTGATGGATATGACGTTCGTCGGAATATATGCGGAGACGTCGCCCGCCTGGGTCTCGATTATAGGAAGCGCCGTAAGGGAGCCTCCTCCGAGTTCGTCGGATAGCTTTGCCGCGCGCTCAAGGAGCCTCGAATGCAGGTAGAAGACGTCGCCCGGATACGCCTCGCGGCCTGGTGGACGGCGAAGCAGGAGGGACAACTGCCTGTAGGCTACGGCTTGCTTGGATAAGTCATCGTATATTATGAGGGCGTGCTTGCCGTTGTCGCGGAAGTACTCGCCGATTGTGCAGCCGGTATAGGGAGCGATGAACTGAAGCGAGGCCGCGTCAGACGCCGACGCCGAGACGACGACGGTATAGTCCATCGCGCTGTGTTCCTCGAGCGTCTTCATGACACGGGCGACGGTGGAGCGCTTCTGGCCGACGGCGACATATATGCAGATAACGCCCTTGCCCTTCTGGTTGATTATGGTATCTATCGCGACGGCTGTCTTACCGGTCTGGCGGTCTCCGATTATAAGCTCGCGCTGTCCGCGACCAATTGGGATAAGGGCGTCTATAGCCTTGATGCCTGTCTGGAGAGGCTCCCTGACCGGCTGGCGCTTTACTATGCCTGGCGCTATGACTTCGACGCGCCTGGACTCTGTGGACGCTATAGGCCCTTTGCCGTCGAGAGGCATGCCTATGCCGTCAACGACACGCCCTATGACGGCGTCTCCGACTGGGACTTCCATGATGCGCCCCGTGCGCTTTACTATGTCGCCTTCCTTAATCAGCGTATCGTCGCCGAATAGGACTGCGCCGACATTGTCGTCTTCGAGATTAAGCGCCATGCCCATGACGTTGCCCGGAAATTCCAGGAGCTCGCCCTGCATGCATTTTTCCAGGCCGTAGATCTTAGCGATGCCGTCGCCGACCGTAATAACGGTGCCGACCTCCATCACGTCCACGCCCTTCTCGAATTCGGCGATCTGCCGCTTTATCAGCTCGCTGATCTCTTCCGCCTTGATCTGCATAACTCCCCCCTGTTCCTATTTTATCGACCCGAATTTCCGGGCCTTCTTCAAGCTTTCACTAATACTCGATTAAGCATCAACGGCCTCGCCAGCCTGGCCACCTGCCCGACTTAGCCCCTGAGGAGCGCCGCCCGCACAAGGCGCACTTGGTTTGAGAGGCTCCCGTCGTATACGGTGCTACCTATCCTCGTGCGCACCCCGCCGATGAGGCTCGGATCGACTTCCATCGTAAGTTCTACGTCTTTTCCCACCATACCGCTTATCTTCGCCTTAAGCATCCCGACCTCGGCATCCGAAAGCGGGGCCGCGGAGGCGACCGAAGCCTTTACCCGCCCCTGAGCAAGGTCGAGAAGGTCGGAATAGGCCGCAGAGACCTCGCGTATATACCTGAACCGGCGCTTCCTGGCCAGAAGGTCGAGAAAACGAAGCGTGAGGGGATTTACCCCAAGCTCTTTGGCAAGGCCGTTCATGACCTTTATCTTGTCCTTGAGTGAAAATACCGGGTTCATGAAAACGCTCTGGAGGCCCTTGCTCGTCCTGTAGACCTCGGCCACCTGCGCGAGGTCTTTTTTCACTGCATCCGCATCTCCGGACTTGGATGAGAGCGAAAGGAGCGCCTTTGCATATCTCTTTGCAATTATGTCTTTCAGCATATTATCTCCCGACCTTCTCCAGGTATTCCTGGAGCATTCTGGTCTGGTCTTCCTTCTTCACGTTTTCCCTGACCATCTTCTCGGCAAGCTCAACCGCCTTGAGCGCGGCCTCGCGTCTTATCGCCTCCTTGGCCTTGACCAGCTCGGCTTCTATAAGCTCTTTCGTCGAGGCGGCGATATCGACGACCATCTTCTCGGCCTCCTTGACGAGCAGTTCCTTTTCCTTCTCGCCGTTGGACCTTGCCACGTCGAGGATGCTTTTCAGCTCAGCGTCCTTATTTTTAAGCTTCGCCTCGACTGAGGAAAGCTTTGCAAGCGCCTCATCGCGCGCCATCCTTGCCTCTTCGAGTGAGGCCTCTATTTTCGCTATCCTGCCAAGGAGGGCAGGCTTGCCGGCCTTTATCCATATCACAACGAGGACGGCGATAATAATCCCGGAGTTTAAAATGCGCCATCCCCAGTCCATCGGCTTCGTCGCTTCTTCGCCGCCCGCGGCAAAGGCGACAGCAGCGAAGACCGCGACAATCGCAAGCGCCGTCAAAACCGTACCTGCATATCTCTTGATTTTCCGGTTCCCCGTTTCCATCTCTTTCCTCGTATTTATATCGCTCTGCCCAGGAGTTTCGACGCTATCTCTCCCGGAAGCTTTGCCATTTCTTTCTCAAGCGTCTCCCTGGCCTTGGCCGACTCCGCCGAGACCTGCACTCTGGCTTTCTCCATCATGGACTGGGCCTCCGCCTTGGCCTGAGAAAGCCTCTCTCTCTGCCGGGACATACCCTCCTGCTGGAGCGAGTGATACGCCTGGTTCGCCTTCACCCTTGCATCCGCAAGCTCGCGCTCGAAGTCCTGGAACATGACCTGGGCCTTGTCCGCATAGCCTGACGCGTCTTCATGCTGTTTGGCAATCTTCGTGTCCCGCTCAGAGAGGTGTTTCAGTACCGGCTTGAACAGAAGCGCGTTCAGGATAATTATGAGCACCAGGAAATTGGCGAGTTGAACAAAGAAGGTATAGTCCGGAATTACGGTAACCATTTCTTCTCCCCGAAATAAAAATTTTGGCCGGGACGCCTTCCTAGCGCCCAGACGCTTAAACCGGGTTGCAAGTTATCACGCCAAAAGGAAGATTGTCAAGGAGAAACCGTATTAAATCTTTTAATCGCTCCTTATCTTAAATTTATTGGAAAATTTATACTTTTCATCAGGTTGACAACTAAAATATCCCCTGCTATCTTTGCTTATGAAGCTATAAGGAAACCTTTCAAGTTATATGTCGGCCACGAAGCAGTCCGGGCAGTATGTTGCGGACTGCCTTTTTTAATTTCAGCGGCAAGCTAACGGAGGATAACAGGCCTAAAACGAGTACAGCAACATGACGAGCCATATGCATAGCGGAGGCAACGGGTTCCATAACATGACCGGCTATTGATTTTAAACGCGGAATATCGGAGGCGAAATGAAAAAAAACGATATCTGGACGATTATTATGTCCATACTGGTAATAGGGTGCCTGCCCGGGCTTTCAGCCGCGCTCGACAACAGCCCCGGCGGTTTCAAGACCATGACGAACCAGCCCTCTTTGGCAGGCTCTGTGAGCTATGATAACGACACCGGAGTTTCCGGCGACGATTACCATTCGAAGGGGATTAAATTACGGGCTCAGGCCGATACGGGCTCCGATTCTTCCGGCTCGATGAATAATCAGCAACCCAATACCGGGGAAACGGGCGGCTCCAGTTCCGGCACGGAGATGGAAAGTCCTGGCTCCGCCACGACACCTGAAGAAGGCGCCAGCCCCGGAACCGAAACTGCTCCGGGTATGGAGACAAAGCCGGATTCTGAAAGCGCTCCCAAAACCCAGACCACACCTGGAACCGAGGCGAATCCCAGTACGGAAACAGCCCCCGGAACCAACAATAATGGAAACACTAAAGGCACCGGCACGGACGGCGGGATGTGAGGACGTAAAAGCTGTCTGCGAGGACGCCATCGCATAATCAACCTGAAAAAGTCCCGCCCCATCCGGTGCGGGGCTTTTATTTTTCTTGACAAATCATTGAAGCTCGTTTAAGGTTCAATTCGAATCCAGATAAAAAATAGAAAGGTGGTGGTCCTCGCATGGATGCTGGCCCAGGCAATAGTCGAATGAAAGATTTTTTCACTACACATATGCGCGGATTGGCCGCCAGGATTTTTTCTTTTTAGTTATCTCACCAGCTTTTCCTCCCGGTCTCCGCTTTTAAGGTTTTCAAATAAGAACCGTTAAGCTGCCAACTCGTCCGGAGACGGCCAATGCATTACATCGGCGATGTTTACGTAAGCGAAATCCTGAAAAAACAGGTCCTGGACCCGAAGGGCGAGGAATCCGGACGTCTGGACGATTTTATCATTACCATAGGCGAGCTTTTCCCGCGCGTATCCGGCCTGCTTGTCAGCCGAAAAGGCGAGCAGCGCCGCGTGCCC
Source organism: Nitrospirota bacterium (assembly GCA_021815285.1). Taxonomy (GTDB): domain Bacteria; phylum Nitrospirota; class JACRHJ01; order JACRHJ01; family JACRHJ01; genus JAKAHE01. Next base: position 7,094 of record JAKAHE010000023.1, on the reverse strand, counting down.
TGGGATCAGGTGAGCATATTCAACAAAAAAATCGTTTCGACAAATCTCTCATCCGAGGCAATCCCGAAGTTCGAGCCGGGCAGGGGCGAGATGCTTGTGTGCCGCGAGCTGCTTGACAAGCAGATAGTGGATATCAACGGAGCAAAGGTCGTAAGGGTAAACGATCTGAAACTTGGCGAGGTGAAGGGCAACCTGTGCCTCATAGCAGCGGACGTGGGGGCATCCGGCCTGCTCAGGAGGCTTGGACTTAAAAAGCAATGGGAAAATGTCGCCGATTTCCTGGGCATAAAGTATTCTACGAACCTCATAAGCTGGAACTACCTCCAGCCGTTTCAGCCGCAGCTCGGGAAGCTCGCCCTGACCGTCTCACGGAAGCAGATGAGCACGCTCCACCCCGCGGACATAGCCGAGATTATTTCTGAGGTCTCGCAGAAGGACAGGCGGGCGATAGTAGAATCCCTCGACATCGAGACGGCGGCGGAGACAATCCACGAGCTTGAGCCTTCCGTGCAGGCGGACATCATAACCCACATGGACGAGGAGCAGGCCGCCGACATCCTCGAAGCGATGCCGCCGGACGAGGCGGCGGACCTCGTCGCGGACCTGTCGGAGGACAAGGCGCATGGGATACTGAAACGGATGGAGGCCGAGGAGGCCGAGGACGTGCAGGAACTCCTGGAGCACGAAGAGGACACCGCCGGAGGCCTTATGACCACCGAATACCTGTCCTTTCCGCCGGACATGACAGTCTCGGAATCGATGATAGAATACCGGCTAGCGGCGCCGGACGTTGAGTCCGCATCCGCATATGTGATATACGTGCTCGATACGGAAGAACGGCTGCTGGGCGAGGTGCACTTGAAAGACCTCGTGCTCTCTCCTTCTGACAAGCCGCTTGGCGAGATAATGCATACGGATTTCAAGGCCGCGTCCCCGGACGATGATGAGCGGGAGGTTGCGGCAAAAATCTCGAAATACAATCTCCTGGCCCTGCCCGTCGTGGAGGAAGACAGGATGCTCGGCATTGTAACCGTTGACGATGTTGTGGACCTGCTCCTGCCGCCGCAGTCCAGGCGTAAGAAGCACCGGATGAAATAATTCCCGAAATGAAAATCCCGAAGATAAATTTCAGGACGGTAATGATATTTCTTGCCGTCATCGGGCCGGGCATCATCACGGCTAACGTGGATAACGACGCTGGCGGAATAACGACGTATTCCGTCGCCGGTGCGCAGTTCGGCTACAAGATGCTCTGGCTTTTCATACCCATGACGATAGCGCTTATCGTCGTGCAGGAGATGAGCGCCAGGATGGGCGCCGTAACCGGAAAGGGCCTGGCAGACCTAATCCGCGAAAACTACGGCGTAAGGATGACTCTCCTTATAATGGTGTCTCTTCTCCTGGCGGATCTCGGCAATACAATCTCCGAGTTCGCTGGCGTCGCCGCGAGCATGGAGATATTCCAGGTCAGTAAATATATCTCCGTCCCGGTTGCGGCCTTCCTCATCTGGATAATCGTCGTAAAGGGGACATACAAGCACGTGGAACGCATATTCCTAGTGGCGTCGGGGCTTTATTTTACATATATAATTTCCGGCGCAATGGCGCGCCCACCCTGGGGGACGGTGGCCAGGGAACTGGCCATACCCAATTTCACATTTTCTGGGGATTATATTGCGATGGTAATCGGCCTTATCGGCACGACAATTGCGCCCTGGATGCAGTTCTATATACAGTCCGCCGTGGTGGAAAAAGGTATTACCGTAAAGGAATACAGGTATTCCCGGATGGACGTTATATTCGGCTGTTTCATGACGGACATCGTCGCTCTCTTTATTGTCGTCGCGTGCGCCGCAACGATATTCGTCCACGGGATACACATAGAGACGGCCAAGGACGCAGCCCTTGCGCTTGCCCCGCTTGCCGGGAAATGGGCGTCCACATTATTCGCGTTCGGTCTTCTGAACGCCTCCGTGTTCTCCGCGTCCATACTGCCCCTCGCCACGGCATATTATATCTGCGAGGCGTTCGGCGTGGAGGCTGGCATCGACAAGTCCTGGGACGAGGCGCCGATATTTTACTGGCTCTACACGCTTCTGATTGCCGTCGGGGCCGGCGTTATTCTTATACCGAACATGCCGCTCATAGCCGTGATGCTGTGGTCGCAGGTGGTGAACGGCGTCCTTCTGCCGTTTATCCTTATATATATGCTGAGCCTAATCAACAGGAAGGAAATAATGGGGCAGTATGTTAACTCAAAGGGATTCAACATAATCGCCTGGCTAACCACGGCGATATTGATAGTCCTGACCCTGATGCTGGTTGTTATTTCCATATTCCCGAACATATTGAATTAGTCAAATGCGAGCGCCCCGTTTTTTATATAGATGGAAGCTTAAGAGCGTAGCCGGCATATTGCTCGCTTTGTTAATCCTGGATGTAGGTTCCGCTTTCGTATACCCGAACGTATCGAAATACAAGCGATACGACCCGAAGATGTCCTCCATGATGGAATACCGCATCCGGCAGGTGCGTGCGGAGGGTAAGAAGATACATATAATCAGGAAGTGGGTTCCGTTCTCGAACATATCGCCATACATAGTGAAAGCGGTGCTTATAGGTGAGGACGATTCCTTCTGGCATAACTCCGGCTTTGACGTAAACGGCATGGAGGCCGCGCTTGAGAAGGACATAAAGACGCACAGGCTTAAAGCGGGCGGCAGCACCATAACCCAGCAGCTTGCAAAGAACCTGTTCCTGACTCCGTCCAGAAACCCGGTCCGCAAGCTAAAGGAAGCGATCCTTACCTGGCGGCTTAACAGGGATTTGTCGAAACGCAGAATACTGGAGCTTTACCTGAACTATGCCGAGTGGGGGCATGGCATCTTCGGCATAGGGGCCGCAAGCCTGCATTACTACGGAGTCCCGGCGTCCAGACTTTCCCCGGAGCAGGCGGCGAGGCTCGCGACGGTTCTGCCGAATCCTAATATCTACAGCCCGACCAGGCCGGACAGGTATGTTCGCCGCCGCTCGGACATAATCTACAGGATAATGGCAAAGAGAGGAATAATCATGCCGGACTACGAAGAGGCGATGAACCCGGCCAAGGAGAAAACGCCTGAGGGCAAGCCCGCTTTCCCGGGCGAGAGCACGGCCAAGACCACGGGAAGCGGGCCTTCTTCCTTTTTAAACTTTACGGCAAAATAACCTATTCCAGCATAGCGTCCATCGTTATTCTGACGTTCAGCGCCTTTGAGACGGGGCATCCTTCCTTGGCTTTATTCGCCGCCTCCATAAACTTCGCCTCGCTTATTCCCGGAACCTTCGCCCGGACTTCCAGGCGGCTCTCCGTTATCGCAAAGCCGTCCCCCTGTTTCTCCATGGCGACGGTCGCAGTCGTCTTTATGCTCCCGGGCATAATGCCGGATTCGCCGAGTATGGCGGATAATGCCATGGAAAAACACCCTGCGTGCGCCGCCGCAATAAGCTCCTCCGGGTTGGTTCCGGGCTTGTCCTCGAATCTTGTTGCAAAGGAATAAGCCGTGCTGTCCAATGCCCCGCTTGCGCTCGACAAAATGCCCTTGCCGTCTTTCAATCCGCCGCTCCATACAGCCGATGCCTTGCGTTTCATATTCCTCCTTACATGTTTACGAATATCAGGTCCGGGTCTTCGATATGCCGGATGACGTTGTTCATGAAGTGCTGCGCCTTCGCCCCATCCAATACCCTGTGGTCGAACGTAAGCGACAGGGGCAGTATCTTCTTTATTTTTATCGCGCCGTTTTCCGCGACAGGTTTCTCAAGAAGCCTGCCTACTCCGAGTATGCCCGCCTCCGGATAGTTTAAAACAGGCGTGGCGAAAATACCGCCGATAGACCCGTAATTGGTTATGGTGAACGTCCCGCCTTTCAGCTCGCTTATGTCGAGCGTCCGTTTCCGGGCACGCCCGGAGAGGTCTTCCAGTTCGCGCGCAATCTGGAGTATCGATTTTCTGTCCGCATCCTTTATGTTCGGCACGATAAGGCCGTCCTGAGTCTCGACGGCTATCCCGATATTATAATAATTCTTGTATATGATCTCTCCGGTTTCGTCGTCCATCGCGGAGTTCATGGCAGGGTCCCGCTTCAGCGCCCCGACGACCGCCTTTACGATAAACGGAAGGAGCGTCAGCCTTACCCCCTGCTTTGAGGCGTCTTCTTTTTCCTTCTCCCTTATGAGCGAGAGAAGCCCCGCATCGGCCTCGTCCGTCGTAGTCACCTGCGCGGCCCTGGTCATAGAATCCGTCATGGCTTTTGCAATCTTCCTGCGCACCCCGCGCAGCGGCACGCGCGTAACCGGCCCCCAGTTGTCCTGTCCGGGCGCGCCCTGAGGCTCTCTTACCCCTTTCTCCGGAATGCCCTGTCCGGCGAACTTTCTTATGTCCTCTTCCGTTACACGTCCCTTCGGCCCCGTTCCCCGCACATGTTCTATGTCCACACCCAATTGCCTTGCCAGCATCCTGTCCTTCGGCAGGGCCTCTACGCGCGGCGCCACGGGTTGATATGGCGCTGCTTCCCGTGCCGCCTCTTCAAGACCCCCCTCCTCCGGGGCCTCTTCCAACTCTCCGACGACGCCTACCGAACCAAGCCGCTCCGCGTATATGTCGAGCGGCTCCACGCGCGCCGGTTGACCGGCAGCCGGTAGGCCGGCCTCGGACTTGGGTTTTCCTGGAGCTTTTTTCTCCGGTTTCGCACCCTGCTTTTCCGGCGCCTTAGCCGGGGCCGCGCCGAGTTCGTTCTTTTCGCCTATGACAGCTATTACTTCGCCCACATTTATGATGTCGCCCGGTTCGCCCTTTACGCTGATAACATAGCCGGCCTTTGGAGACGGCACTTCGGCGACCGCCTTGTCAGTCTCTACCTCGAGCAGCGCCTGGTGGTCGTTTACAAAATCGCCGACCTTCACCTTCCATTCTACTATCTCGCCCTCGGTCAGGCCTTCGCCTATGTCCGGGAACCTGAATTCGTAAGCCATAACACCCTCTCCCAAACCCTCTCCCGTCGAGGGAGAGTGAGCAAGAAACCCGGATTCCCGATTAAATCCTTCGGGAATTACGAAACATGATTGTCATTCCCGCGAAAGCTGGAACCCGGTGACTTTTAGTAACTCATCAGCTTCTTCGCTCCGGCTATGATCTTTTTCGCGTTTGGCAGGTAATAGTCCTCCAGCTTGAAAAGCGGCATCACGGTGTCATAGCCCGTAACGCGCTCGATCGGCGCGAGGAGGCTCGTGAACGCCTCTTCATAGACCCTTGCCGCAATCTCCGCGCCGATGCCGCCTGTGCGTGGGGCCTCGTGCGTTACGATGAGCCTGCCGGTCTTTTTTACGGAACCTATGATGGTATCGCTGTCCATGGGCGCAATCGTTCTTAAGTCTATGACCTCTGCGCTCACGCCGCCTGCGGCAAGCTCTTCGGCTGCCTTCACGGCTTCGCGCATCATCGCGCCCCATGCGACAATCGTCAGGTCCGCCCCTTCACGCACCACGCTTGCCTTTCCGATCTGCACCTCGTAGTCATCGTCCGGGACTTCGGCCTTTATGGCGCGGTATATGCGCTTCGGTTCGCAGTATACTACCGGGTCTCCATACCGTAGCGCGGCGGTCATAAGACCCTTGGCGTCGTACGGGTTCGACGGCTGGACGACGGTCAATCCCGGGGTATTTACAAGCACGGCCTCGGGAGAATCGGAGTGGTGCTCCGGGGCGCGTATGCCGCCGCCCCAGGGGAGTCTTAAAACGAGGTTTACCGGGTATTGCCCTCGGCTCCGGGAGCGGTACCTTGCCATCTGGTTCGCTATCTGGTCGAGCGCCAGGTACATGAAGCCCTCGAACTGTATCTCCGCGACAGGGATAAGACCTCCGACCGCAAGGCCTAACGCCGTGCCCGCAATGCCTCCCTCGGAGAGCGGGGTGTCGATAACCCGCTCCGGCCCGTATTTTCCCTTGAGGCCGTCCGTTACCCTGAATACGCCTCCCTCGCGGCCAACATCCTCGCCGATTATTACAACCTTGTCGTTTTTCTCCATCTCCCTGTCCAGGGCCAGGTTTATTGCGGAGACTATGTTTAGTTTAGGCATGTGGCGCGCCTCCTTCCGCCTCCCGGAGAAGGGCGAGCATTTCGTTTTCCTGCCTTTTCAGGTATGGATGCTGTCTCTTCCACGTGTTGCGGAAGATGTCGGACGGCTCCGGAGGCGGGGCGGACTCGGCCTCCGCCACGGCCTTTTCCACCTCCGTTCTCGCGGCGTCCATAATCTCATACTCCTCCTCTTCGCTCCAAAGACCGCATTCGGAGAGGTATATCCTCAGGCGGATGAGCGGGTCGAAAGGCTTGTTCTTTTCAAGCTCTTCGGCGCTCCTGTATTTGGTCGGGTCGTCGGCTGTGGTATGCGGGCCGAAACGATACGTCAGCATCTCGATGAGCCGTGGGCCGCGTCCTTCGCGCGCGTCTTCCATGGCCTCCTTCATTGCGGCATATACCGCCATGATGTCGTTGCCGTATATCTGTATTCCCTTGAAGCCGTAGGCGTTAGCTTTCTGCGCAATGCTTTTCGACCTTGTCTGTATCTTCCTTGGCACGCTTATCGCAAACTGGTTGTTCTGGCAGATAAAGACCGTCGGCGTATTAAATACGCCGGCGAAATTCATGGCCTCGTGAAACGAGCCCTCGGACGTTGCTCCATCTCCGAAGTAGACCGCCGCAATTGATCTTATTCCCTGAAGCTTCATAGCCCAGGACACCCCGACAGCGTGCAGGGGCTGGCTTCCGACAACTACTTCAATCGGCAGCACGCGCAGATCCTTTATCCCAAGCAGGCCGCGCTCGTCTCCCATCCAGTAGCGGTATATCCCGGAGAGCGGAACGCCGCGCATGAACATTGCGCCGCTTTCGCGGTACGACGGCACGAGCCAGTCCTCTTTTTCGAGGAAGGCCGCGGATGCCTGGGACGCCTCCTGCCCATAGACAGGCGCGTACGTTCCCATTCTCCCTTCGCGCTGGAGGTTCAGCGCGATCTTGTCCGCGTGCCTCATAACGCTCATCCGGACATACATCTCTT
>JAKAHE010000206.1 GCA_021815285.1 Nitrospirota bacterium | reverse complement strand
TAAGAATAAAAACCAGCAAAAGAATCAATCTCATTAAAACCTCAGGCCAGTCCCGGTTTAATCATGCATGGCCGCCGGGACAGAAACAGCCGGTTCGATTTTAAAGGGCTGTTTTGCCTGCGGGAGTATGGTTACTTTCCCCAATGCCGCGTCGTTATTTTTATCGTATACAAGCCTGGCCGGGTCTACCCTGTAGAGAGGCCCGAACCAGTTCCCCGTAGCATCGACGTCCTTTTTGCCGCCGTTGTCTATCGCCCAGATGCCGTTTGCCCGTATGTTGTTCCCGGCAATCTTAACGTCCGAATCCGTGATGGATATGCCGGCATAGCCGTTCCCCGTAATCTGGTTACCGGTAACGACGCCGCTTGAGCGTTTAAGGTATAATCCGCTTTCGTAGTTGTCCGCCAGTATGTTGCCCGTCAGCTCCACCTGTGATTTGTCCGCCGAGATCCCCTTCCTGTTGCCGCGCAGGATATTTCCGGACGCCTTGACCTTCGTCTCGCTGAACGTGATGCCGTTTATCAGATTCCCGGTCAGCATATTGCCGGTTATCTCCGCGCTGCCGTACAGGAACCGTATCCCCCAGAGATTGTCGTGTATGTTGCAGTCTCTGATCTTCAGCCTGGAGTCCCTGAATACGATTGCCCCGCATTTATTGTCGCTTATCTCGCAGCGCTCGACGTCGAGGTTCGAGTCCTGGCATTGAATGCCCATGTAGTTGTGCCTGAGCTTCGAATCGGTTATCGAGGCCTTCGAGAAATGCATGTGGAATCCGCGATAGCCGTATTCGATTATACAGTGAGACAGCCTGTTTATCTTGCCCTGACTTACCATTATATTAACCGCGCCCCAGTCTCCCGGTCTTTTGACTTTTTCTGCGGACGTGAACATTATCGGTTTTTCCGCGGTCCCCTTTGCGACCAGCCTGCCCTGGATGTATATCTCGTTCTCGCCGATGCCGTCGCCGTCGGTGTCGTTCCTTGTAAACTCGACCTTCGTCCCCGGCAGGACGGTCAACGTAGCCTTCGGCCCGAACTGAATCACTCCGTCTATTATAACCGTCCCGCTCCAGGTCTGGTCGATATTATACGTCTGGTCGTGCAGGCGCAGAATACCGCCGGCGGCCAATGCTATGCCGGGGAAGAACAAAATCAGAATCAAGCAAATAAACTTCATAATATCATGACCGTTGTGCTCAACCCGGTTTGACTACCGGCGGGATTGGATGTATCACGTGCATCGTCGAGCCGTATAGAGTCGCAACACCAATCAGAGTTACAAGCACGGCGCTCGCCAGGGATATATACGGCGCCGCCTTTTCCATGTCCATGAACCTGCCGGCGAAACCCGCCGTCTTGACGACGCTTATTCCTATGGCTATAAGGGCAACGGCCAAGCCGAGCGAGAAGACTATCACGATGCTGAGACCCTTGGCAACGTGTCCAGTGGAAACGGCCGCAAGCAGGAGCCAAAAGGCCGCCGGGCATGGCACAATGCCTCCGGATATACCCAGGAACAGCAGCTTCCACAACGAAGTCTCTTCGCCCGGCTTCGGAGCATAGTGGGTATGATACCGCCCGCCATGTGAATGCGCGTGTTCATGTTCATGGTCATGGTCGTGCGTATGTGCGTCGCCGTGCTCGTGAACGTGGCCGTCATGCGCGTGTTCGTGAATGTCTTCATGGCTGTGTTCATGGTCGTGGTCATGGTCGTGTTCGTGGTCGTGCGCATGTGCGTCGCCGTGCTCGTGAACATGTTCATGGTCGCTATGAATACGCCTTCGCAAGGCCCTGAAACGGGTCCAGATCATCGAGACTCCAACGCTAATTATGAGCGCGGCGGCGACAAATCCGAGATATATATGAAGCTGAAGTCCGGGAAATGTCTTCGCGGCGAAATTCGTAAGAATCGCAAGAATTATAATGCTGAAGGTATGCGTGAACGTCACGATGATACCAAGCAGAATAGCCTCGTAGACCTTTGCCTTCGAGCCGACGAGATACGCAGCGACAACCGTTTTCCCATGCCCGGGTTCGAGCGCGTGGAATGCGCCCAGGATAAACGCCGCGATATAAAACCCCATCAATCCGCTGCCCTGCAAATTGCTTAAAAAGTCCTGCATCATTGCCTCGCAATAAAATTCACCTTGTTATTTTCCACTTTCGTCTGGTCGATACCCGCTTCGGCTCCCTTACCCGACAACACCCCGAAGTCGTTTCCGGCAATGTTGCAGGAATAGACAAGGGGCCATGATTCTCCGAGGCAGGATATGCCGTAATTGCCGTTTGTGAGATTGCAGAAATTGAAAACAGGCGAAGCATTGATTGTCGTAATCGCCGAATCGGCGAATGTTATGGATGCATAAGATACAACGCTGTCGGATGAATCCTGGCCGTCGAATATAAGTCCTGCCCAGCAGCCCTTTTTTGGCGTTATCCTGTTTCCGTCCTCGTCCCGGCCTGCGGAACTGAAAATTATCGGTTCTTTTTCCGTGCCTTTCGCCAGGAGTTTGCCCCGGACAAGGAGCTCCGTCTGCATCGAAAGATACAGGGGTTCAATCTTTGAGCTTTCGCTTGAGACGAACAGGACTTTCGCGCCCGGATCTATTTTCAGCGTTATGCCGTCCGGCACAAGCACATCGCCCGTAACCAGCACGGTCCCGGACCATTCGGCGTCCTTTTTTATCACGCCCTCCACCTGCTTGGGGCTGTTATCGCCCAAGGCGCGTGAGGAGATAATCAGGGCCAGAATAAATCCGATTGTAAAAAATTTAATGGGTTTCATCCGTTTGACTGAAATGCAATTTTCGTTCCTACTCGGATAGTTCCGCCGAGACAAGCCCGTATTTCTCCAGTTTATACCGAAGCGTGCTGCGTTTAAGACCGAGAGCGGCTGCGGCTGCGGTCTGGGAGCCGCCCTTGTCTTTAAGGGCCTTGACAATAAGCTGTCTTTCCAGCTCCTCCAGGACGTCCGTCAATGTCCCGCCGCCCTCCGGGAGCTTTACGATGTCCGCGTCCTCCGCTTCATGCCGAAGAGAAAGTGGAAGGCTCGACGCGGTAACCGTCTCGCCCTTTTCGAGCACCACGGCGCGCTCGATTATGTTTTCCAGTTCACGGACGTTTCCCGGCCAGTCGTAGCGTGTCAGCATGTCCATCGCGGCGGGTTCTATGCCTTCCACTTTCTTGCCGGTTTCTCCGGAAAATTTTGCAAGAAAGTGTTCGGCAAGGCCCGGGATGTCCTCTTTTCTATCCCGCAGCGGCGGGATATTTATGTTTACGACGTTCAGGCGGTAATACAGGTCTTCCCTGAAATCGCCCTTTGCGACATGTTCGGCCATGTCCCTGTTGCTCGTCGCAATCACCCTGATGTCCAGAGGAATGGCCTTTCTTCCGCCCACGCGCTCCACCTCCCTTTCCTGAAGCACGCGCAGAAGCTTCGCCTGGAGTCCGAGCGGCATCTCGGAGTAGCTATAGTGCGCGCCGAGCGCATGTATCATGAGGAATGCAATCGTCAAGACGTAGGAAGCGGTGCTGAACGGAAACCCCTATCCGGTA
>JAKAHE010000205.1 GCA_021815285.1 Nitrospirota bacterium | reverse complement strand
ACGATAATCAAGGCGCAGATAATCCTCGCTATGTCCAAGATAATGGACGTGTTCTTCGGCGTGGGCAAATGGCAGGCTATAGCAATATCCTTCGGGATAACGATTTTCTACTCCATGCTCTCAGGCTTCTGGGGCGTGATACTTACTGACTTTTTCCAGTTCATCCTCGCCATGGCGGGCGCCATCGCTCTCGCGGTAATCGCGGTAAAACACGCCGGAGGGCTTGCGGGCCTTGAGGGACGCATCCACTCGCTATACCCCGCCGCGCATTACACGGACTTTTTCCCGCCGACCGACGGACACCTCTTAGGCCCGGCGGCGCTTTCGTTCATCGCATACATGGGGCTTTCGTGGTGGTCGAAATATTCCTCGGACGGCGGCGGCGTGATTGTGCAGAGGATGGCATCGTGCAAAAACGAGAGACACGCGCTTATCGGGACGCTCTTCTTCAACGTCGCCAACTACGCCGTGCGCTCATGGCCGTGGATACTCGCCGCGCTTGCGTCGCTAATACTCTTCCCCGTGGCGGCGGGGCAGGACCCGGATATGTTCTATCCCGTAATGGCGAGGGACCTCATGCCGGTGGGACTTAAGGGCCTGATGGTCGCGTCGTTCTTCGCCGCGTTCATGGCATCCATGAGCACGTATCTGAATCTCTCCTCGGCATATTTCGTGAACGATTTCTATAAGCGGTTCCTGAAGAAAGGGGCTGCCGACCGGCACTACGTGAACGTCTCCCGCGCGGCGACGGTGGTATTGTCTCTCATCACCGCGTATGTCGCCTGGCGCGCGACGTCGATCGTCGGCGTATTCAAGTTCCTGATTGCCTTCGGGAGCGGCACCGGTCTTATATACCTCGTGCGCTGGTACTGGTGGCGCGTGAACGCCTGGAGCGAGATTGCAGCGATGCTGTCCTCCACAATCGTATCGATAACGGTTTATAAGATATACGACTGGATGCCGTTCTACGAGAAGCTCTTCATCATAATATCCGTCTCAACAGTGGTATGGGTGGCCGTAGCGTTCCTGACGAAGCCCACCGACGAGGCGAAGCTCATAGAGTTCTATAAAAAGGCCGCGCCGGGCGGCCCCGGATGGAGGCGCATCGAGAAAAAAATATCCGAGCCTCACATGCGCGGGAAGTCCATCGCCGGGGATGTCATACACTTCACGCTCGGAACGCTGATGGTTTACGGATACACCCTGGGCATCGGGAAACTTCTGCTTGGGCACTCCACAGAGGGGATATTCTTGTGCATATCGGCGATACTTGCGACGGCGCTACTCTATTCCGGGCTGACAAAGCGCGGCTGGGGCAAGGTCTACGAGTAATGTCCGGAAGAATAAGGCGAGAGAAGGACTGCGTGGCGAGGATGATAGAGATCTACTGCCACGACCTTCACGGCGGCGGTTCGAGCCGCCGCAGGCCGACCGGCAACGAGAACGGATTATGCCCGGATTGCCGGGAACTTCTCGATTACACAGACAAGCGCATCGACAGGTGCGTCTTCGGCGCGAAGAAAAGCACTTGCGCGAAATGCGCGATTCACTGCTATAATAAAGAAATGCGCGCCCGGATAAAGGAAGTGATGCGCCACTCCGGTCCGGAGATGACGTACAGGCATCCGTGGCTCTCAATTATGCATTTCCTTGACGGGTTCAAGAAGCCGGAACGTAAGCGATGAATTCCGCGAAACTTACAATCCTTTTTACCGAATCCTCGCGGAATTTCGGCGGGCAGGAGAGGCGTCTTCTCGCGGAGGCCGGTCTTTTAATTGAGCGCGGGCACAGGGTGGAGATTGCCTGCCCCGAAGAAAGCGCGCTTTTTGAAAGGGCATTCTCCGCTGGGGTTCCGGTACACCCTGTCCCGATGCGCGCCTCGCTCTGGCCGCCCGCGCTTGTCTCTCTTTTGGCGCTTCTGATACGGCTCAAGCCGGACGTCATATACTCCCACTCCGGGCACGACTCCTGGCTCGGCGGGATTGCTGGGATTATAACCGGGACGCCGCTTGTGAGGTGCCGCGCGCTCCTTACGCCGGTGCGTTCAAGGACGGCGTATATCCTTCCCCGCCGCGTGCTCGCCTGCTCGAAGGCCGTGAAGGCGCAGCTTGTCATGGCCGGCGTCCCGGACGGCAAGATAGCCGTCCATTACCCGCACATCGACACTGCAAGGTTCGCCGGAGTGGACGAGGCTTCGCGCGCCGCCGTGCGGCGGGAGTTGGGCATCGACGAACACTTCCCGGTCGTCTTCTGCGCCAGCGAGTTCCGCCCGGAGAAGCGACAGGAAGACCTTGTCCTTGCGCTGGAGATACTGCTCGCCGAATCCCCTTCGGCGCTGCTTGTTCTGGCGGGGAGCGGAAGGAAGCTTGAGACCGTCCGCAGCCTCGCCCGCAGCAAAAATCTGGAATGGCATGTCCGGTTCCTTGGTGAGCGCGAGGACATACCGGCGCTCCTTTCGGCGGCGGACATCTATGCCTTCCCTTCGGACATGGAGCCTTTCGGGAAGGCGCCAATCGAGGCGATGGCCGCGGGCGTGCCGGTCATAGCCTGTAAAATCGACGGCCTTGCCGAGTTTATAGAAGACGGTAAAAACGGAATATTTGTCCCGCCGCGAGACCCTCGTGCTCTCGCCGCAGCTATCGCCAGGCTCGCCAGGGACGAAGCCTTGCGGAAGTCCCTTGCAGCCGCGGGCAGAAAGCGCGCGGCCTGTTTCGATTCGCGCGCAGCCGCCGAGCAGCTCGCAGGCCATTTTTACGCCGTAATAAAAGGCGAAAAGACCCACGGGTGCGTCGGCTCCTGCAAGAAGGCATAAGATGATAATCGACCTGCATACCCACGGTCTGGCAGGTTACGGCTCGCGCTCAGAAAGGCCGGAGGACTACCTCGAGATGGCCTCCGCCATGAAGGCGCACGGGACGGACGCATTCCTGCCGACTCTCTTCCCCGGCCCTGTCGAAACTATGCGCGCCCAGCTTTCGGCGATAAAGAAGGCGATGGAAGAACGCTCCGCCCGCGCCATTATCCTCGGCGCGAACCTCGAAGGGCCGTTCGTGAACCCGCGAAGGCAAGGGGCGCTTGGGCCGCCAGAGCCGGTGGACCGGCATCAACCTGTTGTCAGGCTTCAGGCCGACGAGATATTCCAGATGCCTTCAATTGAAACTCTGAAGCGATTGATCGACGGGTTTGAGGACGTCGTGAAGGTTATTACAATCGCGCCGGAGCTTCCAGGCGCGCTCGAACTGATAGAATATTGCGCCGCTACCGGGATTATTGTGAACATGGGCCATTCCGATGCCACTTTCGAGCAGGCAAGGGCCGGCGCGAAGGCAGGCGCGAGGGGAGTTACTCACCTCTTCAACGCGATGTCCGGGCTGCATCACAGGAACCCCGGCCTTGCGGCGTATGCGCTGATGGACGAAGATTTACACGTCGAGATTATAGCCGACGGGGTGCACGTCCACCCGGAGATGATAAGGCTCGCCATGAAGATGAAGCCCACCGATAAAATTCTTCTCGTCTCGGATTCGCTCGCGCAGGCAAAGACTCCGGAACACCCGGAAGCCTCGCCGCTTTAT
>JAKAHE010000204.1 GCA_021815285.1 Nitrospirota bacterium | reverse complement strand
ACTTTACATATGTATGGAAATATTCTGATTCCGGTAGACGGAAGCGAAGTATCCGACAATGCGGCCCGGCAGGGTTTTGAGCTTGCGTCAATAAAAGCTCACTGCGCTGTCTTGTTAATAAGGCCGGCTTGAGGTATATTTAAAAATAAGAAGGGAGTTTAAAATGGTTCCTGCGGCGATTTTAATAATAGCCATTGCTTTTGCTGTGGCGGTCCTTGCGCTGATTCCGGCCATAATCCAGCTGAGGAGCACGCTGAAATCCATTGAATCCACTTTAAACGACCTGAACAGCTCGGTAAAGACGTTGATAAACGTGGAAGTTATGCCGCTGGTCGGCTCTGTAAGGAATACTATAGAGGAAGTGAACGGAATTGTCGCTACAGCAAAGACAGGGGTTGAAAAAATCGATGGGACGGTAGGCGCCGTAACCGGCACGGTAAACGGCATAAATGCCATAATAGACGAGAAGATACGGGGTTCATTAATCGATGTGGCGGCGTACCTCGAGGGCGTAAAGGTCGGGGTGCAGACATTGGTCGGAAACCTCAGGTCATGGAAAAAGAAGGAGGTGGCTTAAATGTACGAAGAAAAGAACTTCTCCACCGGCTCTCTGGTTCTTTCGTTTATTGTCGGAGGCATTGTCGGCGCGGGCATAGCGCTTCTTACGGCCCCGCAGTCCGGGCGCGAGACCAGGGAAAAGATAGGCGAGTTCGCCGGAGACGCCAAGGACAAGATAATTAGCATGGGCCAGAGCGCGAAGCTTAAGATAGCCGATACCTTAAGCCGCGGACGGGAATATCTTGAAGAGAAAAAACCGGCTATCCAGGGCGCGGTAGAGGCCGGGAAAAAGGCCATGGAAGAGGAAAAGGCCCGGCTGCACAGCCGCGCGTAAGAGCTTTTTGGGCGGATTGAAAACAGGTATTATGCCTTGTCCGGGGGCCTGAAAAGGCCCCCTTTTTCTGCATAAAAGGCCATGCCGGATAATAACAAAACAACTGTAAGCACCCTTAATATCGGTGGAATGACCTGCGCCTCCTGTTCGGCGGCGGTGGAGCGCGCGCTGAAAAAGCGGCCAGGGGTAATATCCGCGAACGTAAACCTCGCCTCCGAGACGGCGCGGATTGAGTATGCGCCGGGAACCGTTTCCGAGGCAGAGCTTAAGGAAACGGTAATAAAGACCGGCTACCAGGTGCTCGAGAAGGAAGAGGCCGCACCGGAGGTGAAGGAAGCGCGTGAGGAAGATGAACTCAGAGAACTGAGGACAAAGGTAATTTTCAGTATAGTCGTAAGCTCCGTTATTATGGCTTCCGCATTCCACGGTGTATCCGTGCCTGTTTCCCGCCGGGCGCTGGATATAATCCTCTTCCTGCTCGCCACGCCCGTGCAGTTCTGGGCGGGCTTAAGGTTCTACAAGGGCGCGTGGGCGACACTCTCCCATGGCAGCGCCAACATGGATGTCCTGATAGCCACGGGCACGTCCGCGGCATATTTCTACAGCACAGTCATCACCTTCCTGCCGCGCGCCTTCGCGGGGCTTGGAAACGCAGTTTATTACGACACCTCGGCGATGATTATAACCCTCATCCTGCTTGGAAAGTTCCTTGAGGCGCGCTCGCGCGGCAAGGCTTCCGAGGCCGTAAAAAGACTTATGAAGCTCTCTCCCAGGACGGCAAGGGTCGTCCGGGACGGGCAGGAGACGGAAATATCCGCCGAAGACGTGATACCTGGAGACATTGTAATCGTCCGGCCCGGAGAGAAGGTGCCAGTGGACGGGGCAATAGTCTCAGGGTTTTCGTCCCTGGACGAGTCCATGCTCACAGGCGAAAGCCTGCCCGTCGATAAGGGCGATGGGGGCAGGGTATTCGGCGGGACATTAAACTTAACGGGAAGCTTTAAGTTTATAGCAGAAAATGTCGGGAAGGACACGGTTCTGTCCGGAATAATAAAGCTTGTGGAAGAGGCCCAGGGCGCGAAGGCGCCGATACAGAGGCTTGCTGACAAGGTGGCGGCATATTTCGTCCCGGCGGTTATCGTCGTCGCATTCATGGCCTTCGGGGCATGGCTTGTCGCCGGGGCGGGATTTACGTTTGCCCTGCTGGCCTTTATCGCAGTGCTTATAATCGCCTGTCCCTGCGCGATGGGGCTTGCAACACCAACTGCGATAATGGTCGGGACGGGCAGGGCCGCAGAAAAGGGCATAATATTCCGTGGCGGGGACGTCCTGGAGCGCTTTGCGAAGACGGATACGATTGTCCTGGACAAGACGGGGACGGTAACGGAGGGCAGGCCCAGGGTTATGGCGCTTAAGAAACTCGGGGACGGCAACGAAGATTTCCTCGCCCTTGCCGCATCCGTCGAAAACTACTCCGAACATCCCGTCGCCCTTGCCGTTACGGAAAAGGCGAGGGAAGAGAATCTCGTAATATCGCCGGCGGAGGGGTTCGAGGCCCTGCCCGGATACGGCGCGCGGGCTAAGGTCGGGGGCTATGAGATACTTATCGGCAATGCGCGCCTCATGGCTGAAAGAGGTATTGAAACGGCGCCATTCACAGAGGCCGAAGCCGGTTACGCCCGGGAAGGCTATGCGTCGATATTCGTAGCCAGAGACGGAAAACCGGCAGGGATTATAGCGATTGCCGACGGTGTGAAAGAAGGCTCCGCCGAGGGCATACGCAGACTTAAGGAGCTTGGCCTTGAGGTTATCATGCTTACGGGAGACACCGAGCTCGCGGCGCGCGCGGTGGCCAGGAAGGTAGGCATCGAAAATGTCATATGGGGGGTTCTGCCGGACAGGAAGGAGAAGGTCATATCTGAGATCCAGGCAAAGGGGAAGGTTGTCGCTATGGTGGGGGACGGCATAAACGACGCGCCCGCGCTGGCGAAGGCCGACACAGGCATCGCCGTCGGCACGGGGACGGACGCCGCAATCGAGGCATCGGACGTCATGCTTATAAAACCGGAGCTTACCCGTGTTGCGGATGCCACCGAGATAAGCCGAAAAACGCTCCGGACCATAAAGCAGAACCTGTTCTGGGCATTTTTCTATAATACCATCGGCATTCCTATGGCCGCGGGCGCTCTTTATCCTTTCTTCGGGATTCTCCTTAAACCCGTAATGGCCGCCGCCGCCATGGCCCTTTCCTCCGTGTCCGTCGTAAGCAATTCGCTGAGGCTTCGCAAGGCTTGATCCGTAATTCCTCTTGAATAATTTCCCGGCCTGTATTAATATTTTCAGGGTATCCCGTAACCGTCAGAGGCGTATATGAAAAATTTTCTTAAGTTTGTCGTTATTATCCTCTCCCTCGGGCTTTTCATGCACTCTTCCTGGGGAGCCCCCCAGAAGAAATGTCCGGCAGACGTAAATCTCTCCGAGGCGGGTTTCATGAAGGCGCACGGCATAGCCAGCATGAAGGACTACTCCATCTGGCTGAAGGAGCACTCCGTATGGCGCAGGAAATACAGAGATGAACTTGAGAACTACTCGTTCATACCCCAGCAGCCCGCACCCGAAAGGCATCAGTAAAATTGCATAGCGCCGAGTCGGTCGCGCGTGTTGCGGCCCTCTGGCTTTCCGTGGGCGCAGGCCTTG
>JAKAHE010000022.1 GCA_021815285.1 Nitrospirota bacterium | reverse complement strand
AGCTCCGGGGACTTGCACAGCGTCAGGAAATCCACCTTCGCGCGGACGGCGCGGTATTCCTCCATGTAGCGCCCCGCCTGGCGCATGAGCCATACGGGCGTCCTGTCCACGGGCTTGGAGAAGCAGGCGTTGATGAAGCGGTAATCGGACATTTATGCCACCTTTTGCGATTTTATTTCGTACTGGATGCCTTTAGGGTCTGCAATTTTTTCGGACGCATCAAGAATTTCGATTGAAACTACTTTCCCCTCCTTTGAATAATCGACGATTATGCCTTCCCTGATTTCATCGCTTTCGGCAACTTCTTCCTGGGAAAGGATTACATCGATAATATCGTTTTCAGGGTCATAGATTACTTTCAATTGAGGCCCTCCTTCCAGTATTTATCGAATTTGGAAGTTTTATAAACGGTAACAACTTTCAAAGCTGTTTGCTCTTTAATACCTATAATCCGAAGAACCATTTCCTTCTTCAACACCGGGTCAAAATATTTCCCTTGCAAAATTACTCGTC
Source organism: Nitrospirota bacterium (assembly GCA_021815285.1). Classification (GTDB taxonomy): domain Bacteria; phylum Nitrospirota; class JACRHJ01; order JACRHJ01; family JACRHJ01; genus JAKAHE01. The sequence continues at coordinate 14,712 of JAKAHE010000022.1, read as the reverse complement.
CGCCTCGTGAAGGAATAACCAGCGCCGGTTCATTGAATAATAGCAAACAGAACTTCTTTTGAAATCGCCCTTCTGCCCGTTTCAAACAAGGCATGGTCAGAAAGGATAATTTCCATTATTTATTTGCCTTATCCTTCCGCATCCTTGCCGGAACGTAATTGCAGAACGGCTCCTCCTGCAAATAGTCGCCGTAAACGGCGTCGGCGCGGGCGCGGCATCCGCCGCAGACGTTTATGTATTCGCACACGCCGCACTTGCCCTTGTATTTTTTGAAATCCCGAAGCTCCTGGAATAGCGGCGCACTATTCCATATCTCCTTGAACGGCGTCTTCTTGACGTTCCCGGCGGAGTGCGGGAAGTAGCTGCACGGGAACACCTCGCCCTCGGCGGTAATGAGGCATATCACCTGCCCGGCAAGGCACCCTTTCGAGCCGCCGGTGGAGAATTTCAACGTGCGCCTCTCCAGTTTGTCGCCTTCCTCGGCCAGTTTGTTCATCTGCGGCACGATGCGGTAGTAGTGCGGCGCGCAGGTCGGGCGCATGAGGATGTCGGACTCGTGTTTTTCCGTCTCGTAGTGCCACTTCAGAAGCTCTTCGTAGTCCTCCTTGCTGATAAGCTCGGACATTATTTCCTCGCCCCGGCCCGTCGGGACAATCATGAACATATACCACGCCTTGGCGCCCAGGCTCTTGGCGAGCTTCATGACCTCCGGTATCTCTTTTTGGTTCCTCTTTGTGAAGGATGAGTTTATCAGGAACTCGATGCCGTGTTTGTTGAATAGCGAGGCCGCGCGAACCACGCCCTCGAACGCTCCCGGCTGGCCGCGGAAGTTGTCGTGAACCGCCGAATTGGAGCCGTCAAGACTCATGGAGACCATCTTGATATTGGCCGCTTTCATCTTCTCGCAGATTTCGTCCGTGACGAGGAATCCGTTAGTGGCGATGCACATCCTGAGACCAAGAGACGTCCCGTGCGAGGCTATCTCGAATAAATCCTTGCGGAGCAGAGGCTCCCCGCCGGAAAGGACAATAACGGGGGCCGAGAACGCGGCAATGTCGTCGAGCAGTTTCCTGGCCTCGCCCGTATCGAACGCGGTATCGAAGGAGTTCACCCCTGAGGCCGAGCGGCAGTGGACACAGCTCAGGTTGCATCGGCGGGTAACTTCCCATGCTATCCACTTCGGGACAAAATCCATGTTCATTCTGTATCTCCGGCAAAAAAACTCTGGAAATGCGTGAGGTTAATATAACACAGGAGGGAGGGCGAAAGCAACCCAAATCAAGGCATGGCAGGAGCGCGCATCAGGCGCAATTTCCTCTTTAAATTGAGGTTTTTCTGATATACTTACATGCGAAGGTCGCCGGGCGCGTGTTTTTTCCGGGAACTTACGGGGGACGGAGTCATAAAAACCGGAGGGTTATTTTGAAGAAGATGGGGATTGAAGATCTGTGCGTCAACGCGATACGTTTCCTTGCGGTGGACGCTATCGAAAACGCCAACTCCGGACATCCCGGTATGCCTATGGGCACGGCGCCGATTGCGCACGTCCTGTGGACGAAGTTCATGAAATACAACCCGAAGAACCCAGCCTGGCCGGACCGCGACCGTTTCGTCCTCTCAGCCGGGCACGGCTCCATGCTTCTTTACGCGATGCTCTATCTTGCAGGATACGACCTCTCGCTCGACGACATAAAAAACTTCCGCAAATGGGAGAGCAAGACGCCCGGCCATCCGGAATACGGGCATACGCCGGGGGTAGAGTGCACGACCGGCCCGCTCGGCCAGGGGTTCGCAAACGGCGTGGGCATGGCAATCGCAGAGCGGTACATGGCCGCGCTTTTCAATCGTCCGGGGCACGAGATAGTAGACCACTACACCTTCGCCATAGCGAGCGACGGGGACCTGATGGAAGGCGTCGCCTCCGAGGCGGCGTCCCTGGCCGGACACTTGAAGCTCGGCAAGCTTGTTTACATATACGACAACAACCACATCACGCTCTCGGCTGATACGAAGCTGTCATTCACGGAGGACGTCTTAAAGCGCTTCGACGCATACGGCTGGCATACGCAGAGCGTGGATGACGGAAACGACCTGGGCGCAATATCCGATGCCGTCGCGGCGGCCAAGGAGGAGACGGGCAGGCCGTCGCTCATTTCCGTCCGCACGCACCTGGGCTTCGGGAGCCCGAACAAGCAGGACAGCTACCAGGCGCACGGCTCGCCCCTGGGAGCGGAAGAGACGCGGCTTACGAAGGACAACCTCGGATGGCCGCCGGACGAGGTGTTCTATGTGCCGGAGCAAGCGCTTAAGGTCTTCCGCGAGGCCGGAGCGAAAGGCGCCGGACGCGAGGAGGAGTGGGCGGAGCTGATGCGCTCCTACGGCAGGAAATACCCGGATCTTCTGGCGCAGTGGGAGATAATGACGGGGCCGAAACTCCCGGAAGGATGGGACAGTGATATTCCCGTTTTCCCGCCTGATCAAAAGGGCATCGCCACGCGCTCCGCCGGCGGGAAGATATTAAACGCGGTGGCGGAAAAAATTCCGGCATTAATAGGCGGCTCCGGAGACCTCGACCCCTCGACGAAAACGGCCATGGACGGCAGGGGGGACTTCCAGAACCCGGCGGGCGGGGACGAAGGCGTCCAGGGCGCCGTTACCGGGCACTGGGGCTATGGAGGGGCGAATATCGCCTACGGCGTAAGGGAGCACGCGATGGCGGCCATAAGCAACGGTATTTCGCTGCACGGCGGTCTTATCCCGTTCGCGGCCACGTTCCTGATATTCTCGGACTACATGAGACCGGCAATCCGCCTGGCCGCGCTATCCCGGGTTAAGGTTATTTACGTCTTCACGCACGACTCCGTCGTCCTGGGCGAGGACGGCCCGACGCACCAGCCGATAGAGCAACTCGCTTCGCTTCGGGCCATGCCGGGGATCAGGGTAATCCGCCCGGCGGACGCGAACGAGACCGCCGAGGCGTGGAAATCGGCGCTTCTGGAAAAGGATGGGCCTGTGGCGCTCGTGCTGACAAGGCAGAAAGTCCCCGTAATCGACAGGAAGAAATACGCCCCGGCATCCGGGCTTCACATGGGGGCATATATTCTCGCGGATGCCCCGAAGGGGCGTCCGGAGCTTGTCATTATCGCCACGGGCTCGGAGGTGCACATTGCCCTTGAGGCTTACGAGAGACTCGCAGGCGAGGGCGTGGCGGCAAGGGTGGTCAGTATGCCATGCCGCGAGACGTTCGAGATGCAGTCCCGCGAATACAAAGACAAGGTCCTGCCGCCCGGCGTAACGGCGAGGATAACGGTGGAGGCCGCCTCCACCTTCGGCTGGGATAAATACGCAGGGCCTTCGGGCGTAACCATCGGGATAGACCGCTTCGGGGCCTCGGCGCCTGGAAGCGTCAACGTGGAGAAGTTCGGTCTCACCGCGGTCAATGTTATCGAGAATGCCGGGAAGCTGCTTAACCGGAAAAATGCTGCGCGAAAAAAGAGGGCGGCGGCGGAATAATCATAAACTGACAAGGAGGCCGACATGACAGGCAATCCCTTGATTGAACTTAACCAGGCAGGGCAGAGCGTCTGGCTCGACCTTTTAAGCCGCGACCTCATCCGCTCCGGCAGGCTCGGCGCGCTCGTGCGGGATGACAACGTCTCCGGCGTTACGTCCAACCCGACCATATTCCAGGGTGCAATCGAGGGAAGCGACATTTACGACACTCAGATAAAGGAACTTGCCGCGCGCGGAACCGTGATGCCTGAAAAAATATATGAGGCGATAACCACCGAAGACATCCGCGAGGCCGCGGATATTCTAAAAGACGTCTACGACAGAAGCGGCGGACAGGACGGTTACGTAAGCATAGAGGTCTCGCCGAAGCTTGCGCGGGACGCGGGCGCCTCCATAACCGAGGCCTTACGGCTGGTCTCCGAGATCGGCAGGAAAAACATGCTCGTGAAGATACCGGGAGTCCCGGAAGGAGTCCGGGCCGTCGAGGAACTGACGGCGGCGGGCATAAACGTAAACGTGACGCTTCTTTTCTCCGTCCGGAGATACGAGGCCGTGGCCCTAGCCTACCTCAGGGGGATTGAGAGAAGGATAAGCGAGGGCCTGCCAGTCTCCGACATACACTCCGTGGCGAGCTTCTTCGTCAGCCGGGTTGACACGCTTTTCGACACGATGTTCAACGAAAAACTGCCGGCGGCGGGCACGGAGATGGAGGAGCGCAGGATAAGGAACCTCTACGGGAAGGCGGGCGTAGCCAACTGCAAGCTCGCATACCAGAAATACAAGGAGATTTTCCTGGGCACCGGTTTCAGGCTGATGCGCGAGAAGGGCGCAAACGTCCAGAGGCTTCTCTGGGCCTCGACAGGCACCAAGAATCCGAAGTACAGCGACATAAAATACGTGGAAGAACTGATTGCCCCGGATACAGTGAACACCATGCCTCTCGAAACTCTGACGAAATTCAGGGATCACGGCAAGGTCCGCGTCGCCATAGAGCATGACATACAGGACGCGCGGGACGTGTTCGAGAAGATTTCTTCCATAGGCATAAACCTCGAACAGGCGACGGAGCGGCTTGAGGAAGAAGGGGTAATGAAATTCAGCGATTCGTATAACGATGTCATAGGCGCCATTGCGAGGAAATTCGAGGGCATGGCGAAAAAGGCCGCGTGAAAGATTTCTGTCATTGCGAGCTTCAGCGAAACAATCCTATGTCTTTAAGTTCTGAGATTGCCGCGTCGCCTTCGGCTCCTCGCAATGACAAAAACCCGCAAGGAGGCTCAAGGTGCAGTTCGGCATGATAGGTCTTGGGAAAATGGGCGGCAATATGGCCCGCAGACTGATGAAAGGCGGGCATGCGGCCGTCGCCTTCGACCGCTCGCTGGAAAGTGTTGCGGCCCTCGCAAAGGATGGGGCGGAAGCGGCGGCGTCTCTTGAGGATCTCGCCTCCAAGCTCGCCCCTCCGCGCATTGTGTGGGTGATGCTCCCCGCAGGGGAGCCTGTAAACGAGACAATAAACGCGCTCAAGGGAATCCTGTCCCGTGGCGACATAATCGTCGAAGGCGGAAACAGCTTCTACAAGGACTCGATACGGCGTGAGAATTCACTCAGGCCGCTCGGCATAGGGTTCCTCGATGCGGGCGTGTCCAGCGGCATCTGGGGCCTTGAGAAGGGATACTGCCTGATGGTCGGCGGGGAGAGGAACCTGTTCGACAGGCTCATTCCGCTTTTTAAAACGCTCGCGCCGGACGCATCCGGTCGACCGGACGGTTTCATGTATTGCGGCCAGGCCGGCGCGGGGCATTTCATAAAGATGGTGCATAACGGAATCGAATACGCGCTGATGTCCGCGTACGGAGAGGGTTTCGAGATTGTGAAAAAATCTCCTTACGGGAATATCGATTTCGAGAGGCTTGCGGGGCTTTGGAACAGTGGCAGCATAATACAGTCCTGGCTGCTTGAATTCGCGGAGTCAGCGTTCAGAAAACACGGAGACCTAAAGGACATAGAGGCGTGGGTGGAGGATTCCGGCGAGGGGAGATGGACTGTGCGGGAGGCTGTCGATTTCGCGGTCCATGCGCCGCTTATCTCCGGCGCGCTTTTCCAGAGGTTTCGCTCAAGGGACAGGGAGTGTTTCTCGGAGAGGCTCCTTGCCGCCATGCGGGACGAGTTCGGCGGCCACGGCTTCAAAAAGAGCGGATAGCAAAATGAAGATCGGCCTTGCGGCAGACCACGGCGGACGGGAACTGAAAGACAAGCTCAAGACCTGGCTTGAAGGCTCCGGGCACGACGTGGAGGACTTCGGGGCATATGAACCAGACCCTGACGACGACTACCCTGATTACGTAATCCCGCTTGCGGTGGCCGTGGCCTCCGGCGAGCTGAAGCGAGGGATAGCCGTATGCGCAAGCGGCGTCGGCGCGTCGGTCGCGGCCAATAAAGTCCCCGGCGCGCGGGCGGCGCTTGTCGTCGATGCATTCTCCGCAAGGCAGGGAGTTGAGGACGACGATATGAACATACTCTGTCTGGGCGGGAGCGTCGTCGGATACAGCCTCGCAAGAGAGCTTGCAGATATTTTTCTTAAAGCGCGCTTCAAGGCCGAAGCCCGCTTCGTCCGCAGGCTTTCCAAGATAGCCCGCCTGGAGGAGCGATGAACGAAGAAGCCACACCACCGTCAGGACGGCAGGCTACATGCACCGCCGCGCCGAGGCCGGATTTCTGCGGGATAGAAAAACCCGCCCCGTGCGGCATAGTAATCTTCGGCGCATGCGGCGATCTATCGAAGAGAAAGCTCATCCCTTCGCTATACCGGCTCTTTACAAACGGCCATCTCCCGGACGGGTTCTTCATACTCGGCTCCGACCGCATAGAGACCGACGACTCCGGGTTCCACGGTATCATGGAAGAAGCCGCCAGTGCGGCATTCCCGGACAACTTCTCCCAGGAGTTGTGGCTGAAGTTTTCAGAAAGACTCTTTTATACGGCGGCGGACTTCAATTCCGGGGATTTCTTCGTCTCGCTTCCCGCGCGCCTGAAGCCGCTTGAGAAAAAATTCGGGACCGGCGCTAACCGCATATTCTACATGGCCCTGCCGCCGGCGGTCTACGAGACCGTGATACGGCGCATAGGCGACGCCGGGCTCGCGTCGGAGGAGAACGGCTATTCGCGCGTCGTGGTGGAAAAGCCCTTCGGCTTCGATATCGAGTCCTCAAGGCATTTGAACGGCGTGATAGGCGCGTCGTTTTCCGAGTCCCAGACCTTCCGCATGGATCACTACCTCGCAAAGGAGAACGTCCAGAACATACTGATGTTCCGCTTCGCCAATTCCATCTTCGAGCCGCTCTGGAACAGGAGATACATAGACCATGTCGAGATTACAATATCCGAGACTCTTGGCGTGGAGCACAGGGCTGGCTATTACGAAAGCGCGGGCGTGCTCAGAGACATGTTCCAGAACCACATCCTTCAGCTTCTCTCCCTCACTGCGATGGAGCCTCCCGCGGCATTCGTGTCAGAGCGCGTGCGGGAGGAAAAGGTGAAGGTGTTCAGGTCCGTCAGGCCTGTTCCGCTTGACAGGCTGAGCGAGCATGTAGTCCTCGGGCAGTACGGCGCGGGCAGAATAAACGGAGAGGAAACGCCATCCTACCGGGATGAGCCGGGCGTAAGTAAAACTTCGACGACGCCGACATACGCGGCGATGAAACTTTTCATAGACAACTGGCGCTGGAGCGGCGTTCCGTTCTATATGCGCTCCGGCAAGAGACTCTCCAAAGGCAAGGCTGAGATTGCGATAAGGTTCCGGGCCGTGCCGCACCTGATGTTCTCACACATCCTGGAGCCGATAGGCCAGGGCCGGGACAATATCGACCCGAACCTTCTTGTCCTGAGGGTGCAGCCGGACGAGGGGATAAGCCTTCAGTTCCAGACTAAGATGCCGGACTCCCGCGCATGTCTCCGGCCCGTCCTTATGGACTTCAGGTATGAGAAGATATTTCTGCTGGATGCATATGAGAGGGTTCTGCTCGACTGCATGACCGGCGACCAGATGCTCTTCGTAAGCGGCGAGATAGAGGAGCTTACATGGGGTCTCCTTTCGCCAGTCATAGAGAGGCTGGACGGCATGAAAAACAGCTTTGCGTTTCCGAACTATCAGGCAGGTTCCGGCGGACCTGCGGAGGCTGACGACCTGATGCGCCGGGACGGGCGGCAGTGGCGCGCGCTGTAGTGGCCGGTCATCCCATTCCTATCCTGTCTTCCGAGCCGTGATGAAGCCCCGCCATAAGCGTGAGGTGTTCGCGGATCTGCCTCGTAAGAAGAAAGTTCCGCCGCACATAGTCCCTCGCCTTCCTGCCCATCTCCTCGCGTTTTTTCCTGTTCAAGAGCAGGTAACGTATTCGCATAGCCGCACCTTCAGGCGTGTTTACAAGAAAGCCCGTGTGGTGGTCTATAACCTGTATCCTTATGCCGCCCGTGTTCCCGCCAACAACCGGTTTGCCCTTCCAGAGACCCTCCGTCACGGTAAGGCCGAAGCCCTCCCGGATGGACTTCTGCACAACAATGTCCGCCGCGCGCTGTAGGGCGTTTATCGTCCTGTGCGCGTCCGCCGGCAGGAGCAGGACATGCGCGTCGCCGTCTCCGCCTGCGGCCTCCTGCACCTCTTTAAGCACCGCGCCGCCTTCCGGGTCGTCCGTGGCGCCGCCGCCCGCAAGGACGAGCTGAAGGCCGGGCGAGAATTTCTTCGCAAGACGGTACGCCCGTATTACGCCTATCGGGTCCTTGAACCTGTCGAAGCGCGAAACCTGGACTACAAGCGGGCGCGAGCGGTCGAGTCCGAACATCTCCGCAACGCGGTTAATCTCATCGTCCGGAATGTCCATGTTCTTCTCGGATAACGGGTCAATCGACGGCGGAATGATATACTGCGGGTGCGGGAGCGACTGCGAGAACTCGGCCAGGGAGAATACGCTCGCGTCGTACTGCGCGACGAACTTCCGCAGGTAATTCCATACCGGGCGGTATGGCTGTGATGCGTCTATGTGGCATCTCCATATCCATTTCCCCTTGCGGTTAGGAAAGTATTTTATAAGCGGCGCGGGTTGCGGGTCGTGTATGAAAACTGCGTCCGCGTCCTCAAGCGAGTCCTTCATCCTCTCCGCGTTATCTCGGTTAGTCTTCTCGAATTCCTTCAAGAGCCTGTCCGGGACGGCGACCGGGTTTCCCTGCAACGCGTTATGGAAACCCTTCGTGCACTGGTAGAACTCCTTGCCGCCTGTGATTACCTCCCATCGGGCGTCGAAGCCGAGCTCCTGTTGAAGCGGGACGAGCCGATAGAGTATTTCCGCGACTCCGCCGCCCTCGCGGGTGGAATTGACGTGCACCACCTTCATGCCGTTCAGAGTCGAGGAAAGTTGTCTCAGATGGGATATGGTATCCTCGCCCGCCGCCTTCGCGTATGCGTCGAGAAGTCCGCTCATACCGTCTCTCCCGCAAAATAGCTCGTGAATATGCCCGCTATCTTCTCCTTGAGTTCCGTAAGCTGAATGAAGTACGGGTCGAGAGAGGCAAGCCTGTCGATAAGGGGCCTGAACTCATCGCCGTATTCCATAAGCCATTCGCGGAAGTCGTCCATGCGGTCTTTCGTCCTCCTGCGCGCATCCACGAAATGGAAGAAAAACGACGACGGGGTCATCATGGGCGCCGCCATCGGAAGCTGCAAGGGATGCGCTACAGTCACATATGTATCGAATATTACTATCTGAGAGCGGATGAACACGAACGGCCTGTCCGCGTGCAGGAGCCTTAGCTTCTCGCTTTCCTCGAGCCTCACCGAGGTTATTTCCACAAGCTCCTGTCTCAATTCCTCGAGGTCTTCGAAATCCGTCGGGTCGATAACGGAAAGTCTCTCCGCCAAAGCCTCGTCGTGAAGCCCGTGCGCCTTTCTGGACCAGTCAGCAAAGTCGTTCATGTATTCGCGGCTCTCGAAAACCGGTCTTAAAAGCCCGCCCCAGAAGTGGTAATAGATGCTCCCCGGATGGACCGTCATAAGTTTGTCCCGAAGCTCCCGGAGGTTATGAGCCCGCACGCCAGTTGCGATTGCCGCCAGCGCGCAGTCTTTTACGGCAAATGCCATCTGCGCTCCTTATATTCGTAGTTTCTTACCTGCAATTATAGCCGATTTCCTTTGCCTTTGCCGGAAAGCGCGGCAGCGTTATCCGCCACCATTGACACCGCATATGCCGGGTGCTAAACTTTTTCATGGAAATGGGAGATTAACGATGAAGATTGCGGTATACGAAGTCGAGGAATGGGAGAAGGCGGCGTTCGACGAACTGAGAGCGGGCGGGCATGACGTGGTAACACTCCCCGAGCCGCTCACACCCGATAATGCAGGGGAGCATTCCGGCGCCGACATAATCTCGCCGTTCATATATTCGAACCTTGGCCGGGATACGCTCCGGCATTTCGGCGGCCTCAAGATGATCGCCACGCGCTCTACCGGCTATGATCATATCGACATGGATTACTGCCGCAAGATGGGAATCGTGGTCTCGAACGTGCCGCGCTACGGCGAGAGCACAGTCGCAGAGCACGTATTCGCCCTGATACTCGCCATAAGCCATAAGATGTATGATGCCATAGACAGGACAAGGAAGGGCGATTTCTCACAGGCTGGATTGATGGGTTTCGATCTGCGCGGCAAGACCATCGGAGTTATCGGCGTAGGTGGCATCGGCAGGCATGTCATAGAAATAGCAAGGGGGTTCAGCATGCGCGTCCTGGCACACGATGTCCGAAGAGACGAAAGACTCTCAAGGGAACTCGGGTTTGTCTATGCGGAGATGCCTGAGATACTTTCCCGCTCAGACATAATAACCCTGCACGTCCCGGCGAACGAGAAGACGAAAGACCTCATATCGACCGACGAATTCAAACTCATGAAGGACGGCGTGGTGATAATAAACACCTCGCGCGGAAGCGTCCTGAACGTCCAGGCGCTTCTCCGGGCGATTGCCGACGGGAAGGTGGGCGCGGCTGGACTTGACGTCCTGGACGAGGAGCCTGCAATTCGCGAGGAGGCGGAACTTCTGAGTTCCATATTCCGGAAGAAATACGACCTTGAGACGGTTCTTGCTAACAGCGTCCTCTTGAGGCTTAGAAACGTATTCATCACGCCGCACAGCGCGTTCAATACGAAAGAGGCCGTGCAGAGGATACTTAAAACCTCGGTCGAAAACATCACGGCTTATCTCAGGGGGCAGCCTGAGAATATCGTCGGTCAGGCGCCCTGGAAGGCCGCGTAAGGAGGACATCATGGCAAGGGTGGCGATAAACGGGATGGGCCGCATAGGCCGGGCGACTTTCAAGATAATCCAGGACACGCCGGGGCTGGAACTCGCGGCGATAAACGACCTCGTGCCTTCCGAGAACATTGCATACATGCTGAAGTATGACACCGTGTACGGGCGCTACGATAAAAAAATAGAGCTGCGCGGGAACGCAATTGCCGTCAACGGCAGGGAGATTCGGCTTCTCTCCGAGATGGACCCTTCGATGCTCCCGTGGGGCGAGATGGGTGTTGACCTGGTATTTGAATGCACCGGCGCGTTCACGAAAAAGGAAGATCTGGAAAAGCACATCAGGGCCGGGGCAAGACACGTGATACTCTCCGCGCCATCCAAGAGCGACGAAGTCCTGACCGTGGTGCATGGAGTTAACCCGCCGGAGGGAAGCCCGGAGGTAATCTCGTGCGCAAGCTGCACGACGAACTGCATTACACCGGTTGTGGAGATTGTCGGCAGGCGCTTCGGGATAAAGAAGGCCATCATGACGACGCTGCACGCGTACACGGCATCGCAGTCTATCGTGGACGGGGCGAACAAAAAGTTCACGCGGGGGCGCGCCGGCGCCGCGAACCTCGTGCCGACTTCTACCGGCGCGGCAAAGGCCACGACGAAGGCCCTGCCGCAGTACATGGGGAAATTCGGCGGCCTGGCCGTGCGCGCTCCGGTTCCCATAGGCTCTATATCCGACATAACTTTCATCCTCGAAAGACCGGCGACAAGGGAAGAGGTCAACCGCGCCTTCAGCGAAGAGGCGCAGACGGACAGGTACCGGGGCGTCCTCGGCGTATCCGAAGACCCGATAGTATCCTCCGACATAATAAAAGACAGCAGGGCATCCGTCATAGACCTCTCCATGACGCAGGTGGTGGACGGAGACCTGCTGAAGGTGATGAGCTGGTACGACAACGAGTGGGGCTATTCATGCCAGATGGTAAGGGAGGCCGCGCGTATGCTCGGCGTGGAGGCGGGAGAACTGAGACAGGCGGCGTGAATATTTTCGTAGGGACTTCCGGCTGGAGCTACAGCCACTGGAAAGGCCCGTTTTACCCGCGCGACATGAAAGTCCGGGAGATGCTCGGATACTACGCTCGCGTCTTTGGCACGGTCGAGCTGAACAACCCGTTCTATCGCCTGCCCTCTGAGAAGAGCGTCCTGTCCTGGCGGGAAGGCTCTCCGGAGGGCTTTGTTTTCGCAGCCAAGGCCAGCCGTTTCATAACCCATATAAAAAGGCTGAAGGACTGCCATGAGCCCGTGAAAACATTCCTGGAAAGGATGGGCGGTCTCGGCGTGAAGCTCGGCCCGGTGCTATTCCAGACGCCTCCGGGGCTTGAATTTGATGCCGGGAGGCTTAAGGAGTTTATCTCCGTACTGCCGGAGGGCTTCGGATACGTCTTCGAGTTCAGGAACAGAAGCTGGGTAAGAGGCGAGACGTATAAAATTCTCGCGGACAACGGAATGACTTTCTGTATATACGATTTCAACGGATACTTCACCCCTCGGGAGATTACGGCGGAGATCGTTTACTTCCGGCTGCACGGGCCGGTCGGAAAATATTCAGGCTCGTATCCGGACGGTTTTTTAAGCGATCTCTCGTCGGCTTTCAGGAAATATGAGCGCGAAGGTCGGCGGGTCTTCTGCTATTTCGACAACGACTACGCGGGCTATGCCGCGCTGAACGCGCTGACACTGAAGGGTCTCATCGAAGGCGCCGGAAAGCAGGCGCGCGCGGCGTGATGATGCGGGCGGGCTAATCGGGTATCAGCAATGCGACAGGGAAATTTCCAAGCGCGCCTTCGAGGGCTATCCAGTACCTGCCTTCGCGCTCAAACGTCTCCGTCGTCTCGCCGGTGAAAATATTTCTGTATTTCATTGCCGCATCCGCGGGCGACTCGACATACGTCCCGGCCCAGACAGAGGCGCCGACGGGGGTCAGAGACCGGTCTGCCGGCTCGTGGATTTCCGCAAGCGCGCCATACAGCCTCGGCGCGATAACGACAGCCGAGGATTCGGATGGCCCCTTTCCCGGAACCCTGGCGAACGCGCACACATGGGCCGAGCGCGGGCCTTCCGCGTTCAGCTTTTGGTAGTCCCCTTCCCGGAAGAGCCTCTCATTATCGCGTCTCAGGGAAAGCGTTTTCCATATTATATACATCTTTATCCTGCCGTCCTCCATATTCGACGTCATCCCGGCAAGCGCCGCCGCAGTATTACCAGGCTCGCTGAAAATCTTCCTCATGTCGCCAAGCATCGTCATCCTGACGGCATAGTTCACGGGCCTTCTGTTGTCCGGGTCAACAAGGTTATAATTCCATATCTCGTCTCCCTGGTATATGTCCGGGACACCGGGCGACGTAAGTTTCAGGAGCGTCTGCGACAGGCTGTTGTACATCCCTATCCTGGAAATCTTCCTCTGGAACGACATGAAGTCTTCCATGAATATGTTTTTCCTCTGGCGGTCAAGGCAGTAGCGCACGAACTCCAGTAAAGCCCGCTCGTATTCCGGATTAGGGTTTATCCAACTCATGTGCGCCTTGGCCTCGCGCGCGGCCTTTATCATGCAGGCACATATTCTCTCCTCAAATTCCGGGGCTGTTTCGGCGGACGCATCACCGACCGGCCAGGCCCCGACCAGCGTCTGATAAAACAGATACTCGTCGTTTCTTGCCGGCGCGAGCCTTCCGTCTACTTTCCTTTTCCCTTTCTCGTTGAACCGGCTCCACTTGACAACCCTTTCGCGCCACTCGCCGGGGAACTCGGTCAGGGCCATGAGGCGCATCCTTACGTCGGCGCTCCGCTTGGTGTCGTGCGTGGAGGTGGAAAGCATGGAGTGCGGGAAGCGTTTCCACCTCTCGGTGTTCGCGCGGTGAAACGCCTGGACGGACACGCCGAAGCGGGACGGGTCTCCCCCTACTTCGTTTAACGAAGCGAGGCGGTTGTAAATGTAAAAGGCCGTGTCTTCCAGGCCCTTGGCAGTGACAGGGCTTGTGAACTGCTGAAGCTTCATAACGAACTGCACGGCGGATTTCAGGAACTGCTCCGTCCTGTCTTCTGCGCGCCCGGAGAGCATGACTTCCCGGAGGAACCCGAAGACGCTGACATCCGCCGTCCTTGTCCTTTTCCTGGCGAGGTTGACGGCCCAGTCAACGTGCCTCCTGTCCTCCGGCGTCGTCTCGCTGCCGCTTATGTATGTGCGGTATACCGGGAAACACGCGACGGTCTCCTTTATGGCGTCCCTGAGGCTGTTAAAAGTGAAGTCGCGTGTGTGGATATTGGAATCCGATATGCGGGAAAGCATACTTGCAAGGACGTTGAGTTCCGACGCGAGGGAGACCTTCATTATAAGCTTTCTGCGGTCGTACGCGAGCATCTCCCAGTCCATGTTATGTCCTATGAACCTCGCGTATAGCCTGTCGAATTTTTTTACGGCGTCCTGGTTTACAAATATCCCGTCTACGATGCGGGTAAAATCATAGCCAGTCGTGCCGTGCACGGGCCAGTCCTCCGGCAGGCGCTCGTGCCCGGCCAGTATCTTCTCCGCCACGACGTAAAAGGGCTTCCCGCCGGTTGCGCCTTGCAGCGCGCCTGCAAGCTTAGGCTCTCCAGCGGCCTTTGCCTCCGCTATCTTTGCCTGGAGCCTTTGAAAATATTCAAGGGGGTTCTGGAGTCCGTCGGGGTGGTCTACTCTCAGGCCCTGCACCTTGCCCTCGGCTATAAGCCTTATAACCAGTTCGTGGGTGCGCTCGAATACCAGAGGGTTTTCGGCCATGAGTCCCGCCAGTTCGTTTATGTCGAAGAACCTGCGGTAGTTTATCTCGTCCGCGGCGACCCGCCAGTATGCGAGGCGGTAGGCCTGTTTCTC
>JAKAHE010000203.1 GCA_021815285.1 Nitrospirota bacterium | reverse complement strand
ATTATTTTAGAAAATACCTTAATTTTCCGCCGGTATCGAAAATACGGCGAAAAACACCACAAAACAGGCCGTTTTTGGCTAAAAACGAGGTGCGGGGAGGGGGGTGGTTTTTGCGGGAATAAGTGAGATTACCCTTGTTTATCAAGGAGTTGCATTTTGCATAACCAATCTTTTATCTGACAGCCGGACATCGCAACCGCTTGAAAAACAAGGATAATCCCACCATTCAAAGGCCGGATCCGGCTATTTGGCCGGAATTTCACCCGCCAGGCCCTTCTTTGCCTTCAGGGCGTAGCGGTTGTTCGGGTGCCCCTGGTATAGCATCGCAAGGGTGTTCTTGGCGTCGTCGTATTTCTTCATGCGGATATACGAATCCGTAAGATAATAAAGGACTTTCGACTCGTCCTGGCTGCCAGGATACCTGGAGATTATCCCCTTGAAACGCCTGGCCGCCGCCCTGTAGTCGTCTTTTTCGTAGTAAAACCAGCCGATTACGAACTCGTGCCGGGCCATGAAGGCCCTGGAAAGCCTGAGCTTCTCCTTGGCCTCGTCCTCGTAGGGATTGCCGGGGAACTCCTTGAGAAGCCTGGAGAAATCCTTTATGGAGTTCTCGGCGAAGGACGGGTCCCTGTCGGGCAGGTCTATCTGCTTGAAGTTGCACATCCCGACCTGATACAGCACGTAGGGCGCGGCCTTGTTCTTCGGATGAAGCGACAAAAACCGCTTATATTCCACCTCCGCCTCGGCGTATCTGCCCTGTTCGTAATAGGAATCTCCCAGGCGCACCTCGACCAGCGCATCGTAGAATCTCTCCGGGTCGTGCGCGCGTATCTCGTTGTATTTCTTACGGGCCTGCTTGTAATCGCCCTTGGCAAGGAGGGCCTCGCCTTCCTTGAATATGTCGTCGGGATTGCCCTTTGACGCCGTTGCGCCAGCCGGCGGTCCGCCCCAGTTCAAGACGGTGCAGGCAGGCAGCGCCGCCAGGAGAGCCGCAAACGCAAAAACCGCGTAACGCCTGGTTTTCATTTACTTTTCCTTTATAGTTACCGATAACATCTTGTCGCCAATCTGAATCTTTTTAACCACGTCCATACCGCTTGTAACCTGCCCGAATACGGTATACTGCCCGTCAAGGAAGCGCTGCGGGCCCAGGCAGATGTAGAACTGGCTCCCGCTTGAGCGCCTCTGTGGGTTCACCTGGTCTCCAAGCCTCGCCGCGGCTACCGCTCCGTCAACGTGCGGGGCCTTTATCTCCGCGGGCAGGGTATAGTCGCTACCGCCCGGCCCCTGCTTTATGTAATCCGGTATCTTGCCGCCGTAGGCCTTTTCCATCGCGGCCTTGTCCGGGCCGCCGGTACCGTTGCCTGCCGGGTCTCCGCCCTGGATTACAAATCCCGGCACGACCCTGTGGAACGTAAGGCCGTTATAAAACCCCGATTCTGCAAGCTTTATGAAGTTCTCCACGTGTTTCGGGGCGTCCTCCTTAAGAAGCTTTATAGTAATGTCGCCCTTCGCGGTCTTTATCACCGCGACCGGGTCTTTCGCCTGCGCCGAACCGCCTGTAACTGCAATCATAGCCAATGCAAGCACCGCCTTTCCTATTATGCCCATCGCAATACCTCCCCAATTGACCGGTCTACGCCACGGACTTCTTCATCGTTTCCCAGAGCCTGTCCTTCCCCTCGCCCGTAACGGACGAAAACTGTATTATGCTTTCCGCCGGGACTCCAAGCCCGCCGGAGATTGCATCAATATATCCCTTTCTCGATCCTCTTGCAATCTTGTCCGCCTTCGTGGCCACATACGCCGCCGGAAGCGAGTTTTCGACAAGCCACCGGTTCATTACCATGTCGTTTCTGCCGGGCCTGTGCCGGATGTCGATGAGAAAGACTATAAGCCTGAGCATGGGAGAGCCGAGCAGGTAATCCTCAATCATCTCCCCCCAGGATTCCTGCACCTTCCCCGGCACCCTTGCAAAACCGAAACCAGGCAGGTCCACGAAATAGAACGAGCCGTTGACGAGGAAGAAGTTTATCTCCCGCGTCTTGCCCGGCGTGGAAGACGTCCTGACGAGCCCCTTTCTGTTAACCAGGCTGTTGATGAGCGAGGACTTCCCGACGTTCGAGCGCCCGGCGAAGGCCACCTGCGGAAGGTTGTCCTTCGGCCACCCCCGCTCGTCGACAGCCGCCCTTATAAACTCCGCGGATAGAACCTTCATAAGGTATAGCCCCGCGCTAACCTCGGAAACTACCCTCGGTAAGCGGTGGGGAAAACGCTCCTTTCAGTCGCCCCCTACATCCCGCACATGCCGGAGCCGCACATCCCGGACGAGCAACCGCCGCCGCCAGGCATCTTGGGCATGTCGAAAGAAGACGGCATCGCCTTACTGGAATCCGGCGAATATGTCGCCGAAAGGAGCTTCGTTACCTCCGTCCCCTTGCACTCCGGGCAGGAGACACCGTCCGTCCCGGCCCCCATGCTCCGCATCATCGAAAACACCTTGCCGCATCCATTGCACTTGTACTCGTATACCGGCATTCCTATACCTCCGTCAACCGTTTATTCCGTTTTGAACAGGGCCTTTATCTTAGCCAGCGCACGGGCCCTGTGGCTGACCCTGTTCTTCTCTTCCGGCCCCATCTCGGCAAATGTCATCCGCTTCGGCGAATAATAAAAAAGCGGGTCGTAACCGAAGCCCCTCGGCCCGCGCATCTCGCGCATAATGCGCCCGCGCACGATTCCTTTTACCGTCTTTTCCTTGACACCTTTCCCGGCGAGGGCCATCACGCACACGAACTCGGCTCCGCGTTTCTCATCAGGCACGTCCTTCATCATGCGCAGGAGCTTCCTGTTGTTCTTCAGGTCGTCCGCCCCCGGCCCGGAGAACCTCGCCGAATATACCCCCGGCGCGCCGTCGAGGGCGTCCACTGAAAGCCCGGAGTCGTCCGCCAGGGCCGTCTTCCCGGTATACTCGGCCACCGCGCGCGCCTTCTTGAGCGCGTTCTCCCGGAACGTCTTTCCGTCCTCTATCACATCCGGGCAGCCTGGGAAGTCGTCGAGCGAGAGAACCCGTATGCGCGTCCCCTTCAGCATCGCCTTGATTTCTCTAAGCTTCCCGTTATTTCTCGTCGCTATTACCAGTTCCATTTATACCCTCACCACCCACGGCGACACCACGTCCCCCAGGGCATCCTTCTGCATGGAGATAAGCTCGTCGATGCCCTTGTTCGCAAGCTCGACAAGGCCGTCCATCTGCGCGCGCGAAAACGGCTCGCCCTCGGCTGTGCCCTGCAATTCCACGAACCCGCCTTTGCCCGTGCGCACGACGTTCATGTCAACGTGCGCCCTGCTGTCCTCCGCATAGCAGAGGTCGAGCACAGACGCGCCCGCGACAATCCCGACGCTTACCGCCGCGAGATAGTCCTTTACGGGATTCACGAGGAGCGTCATTTTTTCGCGCGCATCGGCGACGGCGTCGCATAACGCAATGAACGCGCCGGTAATGGACGCCGTGCGCGTGCCGCCATCGGCCTGGATGACGTCGCAGTCCATCGTGAATGTGCGCTCCCCGATAACGGACAAATCCACCACCGCCCTAAGCGAGCGTCCGA
>JAKAHE010000202.1 GCA_021815285.1 Nitrospirota bacterium | reverse complement strand
GCCAGGAATGCGCACAAGAAGCTCCTTGACTTTGTGCCTGCGATATTCCGTCAGGCCGCCGGGAAAAAGGTCGTGGCGGAGATTAACGCCTCGTGCCGCGGGAAGGTTGGCGTGGACGACATCTGTGCGGCATGGCGCCGGGCTACTCCCGCACCATTCAGGACATTGATAGAAGAAAAAATAGCGGAGCTGATGAGTTGATAAGCCATCATTTTATAACGATAAATGCGCCAGTGGACACGATATACAAAGAGATTGTCCTCTGGGGCGAGAGCGACTGGTGGCCGGACGAATCCCCCATGAAATACAGCCGGACGGACTCCGGGGAAATAAAGGTCGGCACGCGTTTTCACCAGAAGGTTTACAAGCCGTTCGCGCCTGAATGGGATGTTGAGGTCATATCGATAACCCCCGGAAGTGAAATATCGAGGAAGTTCATCACCGGCATGTTCCGCGGTACTGACAAGGTGTACATAAAACCGGGCGAAAAATCAAATGAAGTCCATTTCCTGATGGACTATGAAATTATTGGTGGCATGAACCGTATTTTATGGAAGCTCGCATATCGCCGGATGCACGATGAGAATATAGTCCGGATACTGAACGCGATGAAATCCGCCCTGGAGGGCGCGAAAGCCCCGGAACAATAGGAGGATATTCATGGATTGGGAGCATGGTGGAAAGGCGAAGTTTGACAAGATGATTTCGATGATACCGTTTTTCCAGAGGAAAATGGCGGAGAAACTGGCCGGAAAGAAGGCGGAGGAAAACGCTTCCGCGCGCGGGGCGGCGCTTGTGGAAGAGCAGGATATTGTCGCCGCGTTCATATCCGAAACCCCGGCGCCATTCCAGAATGGGATGCGTGACACGGCGAGAAACGCCGGGTTCCAGATGCCGGAATAACTTAGATAATGGACCATAAGATTGTATACATTGACTTATCATCCGGCTCTTATGAAACAAGAGACCTGCCGGATGCTCTGATAAGCAAGTTTATCGGCGGGCGTGGGATAAACAGCGCGCTTCTCCTTGAGAATACAAGGGCCGGGCTGGACCCTTTAAGCCCGGAAAGCCCATTGATATTCGGGGCGGGCCTGTTGACAGGGATGCCGGGGCCGTCCGCGGCGAGGCTGACCGTTACCGGCAAAAGCCCGGAGAGCGGCCTTTTCGGAGACGCGAATATCGGAGGCGATTTCGGGTGCGCCCTCGTTTCCACGGGCATACGGCACATCTTTATCACGGGCAGAGCCGATAAGCCGGTATACCTCCTGATAAAAAAGAGCGGAGATGGCACGGTAGTAGAAATGAATGACGCATCAGGTATCTGGGGCCTGGACACGTTTGAGACGCAGAGGGCGATAGGGGAGCAGTGCGGCGAGGGGGTTCAGATTGCGTGCATAGGCCCGGCGGGAGAGAATCTCGTGCGGTTTGCCTGCATCATACACGGCAGGAAGAACGCCGCGGGCCGCACCGGGATGGGCTGCCTGATGGGAAGCAAAAATTTAAAGGCGGTCGTGGCGGTGGATGGCGGGAAAACATATCCGGACGACGCCGGAAATTTCGCAGCGCTGACGCGCGAAATCAACAGGAAACTCAAGGCGGAGTTCCTTACGCAGGACCTTTCGCGTTACGGGACAGGGCATCTCTATAATGTCATAAACACGAACATCGAGATGGGACGGGCGTACAACGGACTTTCCACGAAAATGAAAGATCCTGGCGATCTCTCCCCTGAGACGCTGGAAACCAGATATTATTCCGGCAGGCGCGGGTGCAGGAACTGCGCCGTCTCATGCAGACATTCTTACAGGATTGATAAAGGGAAACATGCCGGAGTTTCCGGTGAAGGCCCGGAATACGGCATCATGGGGCACATGGGGCCTGTCCTCGGCATAAATTCAGCCGAGGCGGTGTTGATGCTGAACGACAGGCTTAACCGCCTTGGGATAGACGCAAGCTCCGCGGGAAACATCATCGCCTGGGCGATAGAACTATACAAGGAAGGCATAATAGGGGACGCCGAGACCTGGGGAACAAGGCTCGACTGGAACGACCCGGAGACGGTAGCCGGGCTTCTGGAGGACATCGCATTCCGAAGGGGACTCGGAGACTTACTTGCCGACGGCGCGAAGGATGCGTCGGCAAGACTCGGAGAAGCCTCAAAAAGCCGCCTGATATGGGTAAAGAACCTCCCGCAGTCCGACCCCGTAGACCTGCGTTTCATCAAGGCTTTCGCCCTCGGAGTTTCGACAGCCACCAGGGGCGCCGACCACCTTCGGAGCCGGTGCCCGTGGGAGGCTTTCGAGTTCGATAAAAATTTTCTGGAAGGCATCTATGGCGGGCCTGTTGAGTCGGACCCTCTGAAATACGGCGGCAAGGGGCGCGTGGTATGGTGGTGGGAATGCTATCTCGCGCTTTTCGACGCACTCGGCCTTTGCAAGCTCCTTGCGTTCCATACGCTGCCGGAACCCGGCGTATTCGGTTCCGGGGTTTTCAGCGACCTTATAAAAATGGCAAGCGGCATTCGCATGACCCCGGAAGAGGTGTTCGAGGCCGGGAACGCGATTACGGACGTGGAGCGCAGGTTCATCTGCCGCGAAGGCGTTGGGAGGAAAGACGACTATCCGCCGGCGAGGTATTTCGAGCCGCTTGCATGGCAGGACGGGCTGGACGAGGAATCCAGGAATATGAAGCTCGACAGGGCGTCATACGACGGGATGCTCGACGAATATTACGCCTGCCACGGCTGGGACATCGAGACTGGAAGACCGGGAGAAACGCCTGTGTGGCTTAGGGGTATTTTATGAAGATTGCGGTAATCGGCGCGGGGGCCATAGGATGCGTGGCTGGAGCGCTGCTCCATGAAAAGGGGAATGCGGTTACGCTTGTCAGCCGGGACCCGCGCCAGGTAAGGGCGATAAATCATAAAAACCTCTCTATAGACGGCATAGCGGGCAAGAGAAATTATGTGATATACGCCGCAAGATCACTGGAATTCATTCCCGACCTGGCGCTGATTGCCGTCAAGACACAGGACATGGAGTCAGCTTGCCTGCAGATTAAAGACATGGGGAATTTCCCCGTGCTGACGATGCAGAACGGCATGATGGCCGACGAGATCGCCGGAAGTATCCTCGGCGAGGAGCGGGTTGTATCTTCCGTCGTCATGTTCGGCGCTACTTATAAAGAGCCTGGCCGCGTTACATATAACTTCCCCGGCGGTCTTGTCATCGGCAAGGCTTTCGGGCAGGATAACGGTATTGTCGAGAAGGTCAGGGGGATGCTGTCCGCCGCATTCGAGGTGCATGTGGCGGAAAACATACAGGCCATGCACCGGGCGAAGCTAATACTGAACCTCAATAACTCCGTCGCATGCATCCTCGGCAAAGACCTCCAGGAGACGTTCTCCGAAGAAGAAGTCTGCTCTCTGGGCCTGTCGCTCATGCGCGAGGCATGGGATATTTTCGAGGCCGGAGGCATGGAGATGGACAATCTCCCGGACCTGCCGCTCGATAGAAAGCTGAAAGCACTGCGAGGTGCCATAGAAATAACTGGCGATGTTGATGGCAAAAGCATCATACTTATTGATGACCTGTATCAATCAGGTTCCACGATGTGG
>JAKAHE010000021.1 GCA_021815285.1 Nitrospirota bacterium | reverse complement strand
TAGAC
Organism: Nitrospirota bacterium; assembly: GCA_021815285.1. Lineage (GTDB taxonomy): Bacteria > Nitrospirota > JACRHJ01 > JACRHJ01 > JACRHJ01 > JAKAHE01. The sequence goes on along the minus strand of JAKAHE010000021.1, from coordinate 15,495 downwards.
CTGCACGTCGAAGTCCCGTCCGTGAAGTATCGTGAGCTTTCCGACGACCACCCCGGAGAGAGCTCCGAGAAGGTGCGCGAAAGGGTGAACAGGGCGCGGAACATACAGCTTGAAAGACTTGGCGCGGACGGCATCTACTGCAATTCCCAGATGAAACCCCGGCACCTGAAACGCTTCTGCGCCGTGGACGAAAAGACCCATTCCCTCCTTGAGCACGCCGTGGAGAGGCTCGGCCTCTCCGCACGCGCGTACAACCGCATCATCAAGGTAGCCCGCACGATAGCCGACCTCGCAGGCCGGGAGAGTATCCAGGCGCAGGACGTATCGGAGGCAATCCAATACAGAAGTCTCGACAGAAAACTGATTTAGCTCAAAAGTCGTCATTCCCGGCGTTTTAACCGTAAATCCAGGTTTTATGATATAATAACAATTATTAAGTGAATCGTTAGCATGGATTGCGGGAGTGATTGCGCTCATATTTTCATGCGCGATTTTATCGATTTTGTTGACACGGCGTTATATTTGTGATATAGCTCACAGCCATTATTTTAAGGGGTGAAGCACAGAGATGCCTGATAAAATACTCGTCGTGGACGACGAGCAGGATATTGTAAAAGTCCTTTCAAAGATACTTGAACTCGCGGGGCATGAAGTAATTGCCGCATTTAACGGCGTCGAAGCTTTGCAGGCGGTCAGGCAGCGAAACCCCCAGCTTGTCCTCCTCGATTACATGATGCCCGACATGACCGGCCTTGAAGTCCTGAAACAGATAAAGGAATTTTCCGAAGAAACATACGTGGTTATGGTAACCGGGCGCGGGAGCGAGGAAGTGGCCGCGTCGGTTATGAAGGCCGGGGCGAGCGATTATGTCATAAAGCCGTTCGTCAGGGAGCAGATAACGACGGTGGTGAAGGACACCTTGAGGATAAGGAGCGCGGAGATAAAGGCAAAGCGCCTCCAGGACGAGATTCAGGAGCTCAACCGGGACCTTGAGCGTAAGGTCGAGGAGAGGACAAAGGATTTGGTCGAGACCCAGGACAGGCTTATCCACCAGACGAACCTGGCGTCTCTGGGCGAGATGTCCGGCGGCATGGCCCACGAGATAAGAAATCCCCTTAATTCCATCGCGCTTTACTCCCAGATAATGATGGAAGAGCTTATTGAAGACGACCCGAAGCGCGAATACCTCACGAAGATAATGTCGGACGTGGACAGGATAAACGCGATTGTCACGAACCTGAACGTTTTTTCGCGCAGGATTAAGCGCGATAAGAAACCCATACACCTGCTATCCCCGATAAGGGCGTCGCTCCGGACATTGTCCACGCAGTTCATGAAGAACGACATAAAGGTAAAACTGGACATGGAGCCGGATATCCCTGAGGTGCTGGCCTCGGCTGAGGAGATGGAGGAGGTATTCGACCATCTGCTCGTGAACGCAATCCACGCAATGCCGCAGGGCGGCGATATTTTAATCCAGGCAAGGAAAATGCGGGGAAGCTCGAAGGCGGAGTTCCTGCGCGATACTCCCCCGGCGGAACGCGAGTATGTCGAAATCAAGCTGAAGGATTCCGGCATCGGCATAGAAAAAGAGGCCCTGGGCAAGATTTTCATCCCGTTTTATACGACAAAGTCCGACTGGGAAGGCACCGGGCTTGGGCTTTCCGTCGTGGACAGGGTGATAAACGACCACGGCGGGATAATAAACGTCGAAAGCGAGCCTGGCAAAGGCGCAACCTTCATAATCCGCCTTCCCGCGCTGGAGAGCGGGACACAGTTCTCCGCCGCATAACCCACCCTGAAGTTCCACGTGGAACGCCGGAAACATCCTGTTCCGGCAAAAAAATATCCTTGGATTTCAATCAGTTATGCTATAGGGCGCCGCATATAAACCGTATTTTATATTATAGATAACCTATTGTCAAATAAGGGAAATCGGCCTTAGGCCCGCAAAAAGTAAACGCCTCCCCGCGCCGTGTTTCAGCCCCCAAACGGCCAGTTTTGGGGCATTTCTCGCCCTATTTTACATACCGGCGGCGGTGGCGGGAATGACAGAGCGGCGATTACATTCCCCTTGCCAAGCCGGTGTCCTTGAAGTAAAATACGCGGTAATGAGGAAAATATTCTTTTTATCAGTCCTTCTGTTTATCCTGGCCATTCCTTCCGCAGGGTTCTGTCAGAATCCGAAGCTCGCGGTCTTTCCTTTCGAGAACAACGGCCAGCCGAAGGACAGCGGCCTGTCATCCGGCCTTTCGGTCATGTTCTTCACGAACCTCTCGAAAATGAAGAACATGGACATTATCGACCCGCAGAAGGTATCCGAGGCGATTTACCGCCTGCCGCTCACCGGCGGCGCGCCCTCCGTGGAAGACTCGCTGAAGGTCTCCGGGAGGCTTGGCGCGGAATATGCCGTGACGGGGGATTACGTGATATTCGGCGGGCGGTTCAGGATAGACGTCCGGGTATACGACGTGAAGACCGGCACGATAAAGTTCATAGACAAGGCCCAGTCCACGGAAGACACTATGTTCGACGACGTGGACAAGCTCTCTGACAGAATAATCGCGGCCCTGGCGGGAGTTCTTCCGGCAGTCCCCGGAGCGCTTGAGGTGAGGACCGAACCAGACGGCGCCACGCTTTATGTGGACGGCGACAAGGCCGGTATTACGCCGCTTTCGGTGGGTGACCTCAAGGCCGGGATGCACAGGATAAGGCTGGAGCTCTCCGGATACCAGGGATACCGGCAGAGAGTCGAGATAGAGAAGGGAAAGACGGCCAAGGTCAAGGTGAAGCTAATCCGCCTTTACGGAGGCGTGCGGATATGGTGGAGCCAGATCCCGCAAAGCGACATAGCCTTCGGCAGCCAGACAATCTCCATGAGCCATTTTCAGGGCATATACCTCGCCTCCAGGTTCTGTCGGAACGTGCCGGCGGGCGATTATAAAGTCGCCGTGCGTATGCCGTACAAGGAGGAATCCTCCTGGAACCCGACCCCTACATGGAAGACCTATTCCGCGGACGTGACCATCACCCCGGGAGAGGTGTCGGACATCTACATCAATAACGACCTGCACGCTCCGGACATACAGGTTGGCGTGTGCGGCGAGTGCGCGTCGGGCTGGGATTTTACGACGAAGATGTCTTGGTACGAGATGAAGTGAGATGTTAAGAGTCCTCTCGGTCAGGAATTTCGCCATAATCGACAGGCTGGAAATCTCCCTTGCGGGCGGGCTTACATGCCTCACGGGCGAGACCGGCGCCGGGAAGTCCATCCTCGCCGACGCCGTCGGCGCGCTCCTCGGAGGCGGCTTGAGCCGCGTCGGGCCGACCGGCGACCGGAGCGGGAACGGCGGCGAGGGCGAAGAGTCCGCCGTCGAGGGGATATTCGACATCTCCGCCGTCCCGGAAGTCGGGGCGCTCCTGGAAGAGAAAGGTCTGCCGGCGGGTGGCGAACTGGTCATCAGAAGGATAATATCCCCCAGGGGCCGCGCATACGTGAACGGCTCGCTCGCAAGCATCTCCACGCTACAGGAAATCGGGGAGCGCCTGGCCGACATACACGGTCAGCACGACCACCAGTCGCTCCTGAAGGCGGACAGGCAGCTTAAGCTCATAGACGAGTTCTGCGAGGCGTCCGCGCTTTACTTGGCGTATATCGACAATTATCGGGAGCTTTCCGAGCTAAAGAACAGCTTGAGCGGCCTCGAAGCCGGGAGGCGGGAGCGTGAGCAGAGACTCGACATGCTCCTCTTCCAGAGAGACGAAATCGACAAGGCGGCGCTCTCGCCCTCCGAGGAGGACGGACTCAAGTCCGAGCGCGCGAGGCTTATGCACGCGGACAGGCTCCGGGCGCTTTCCGAGGACGTAATTCTGCGGCTGAAGGACTCCGAGACTCCCGCGCTGGCGGCTGTGGGCGAGGCCAAGAAGGCGCTCCGCGAGATGCGCGGCCTTGCAGGCTCTTTCGAGGAGGCCCTGAGGCTGGTAGAGGGCGCGGAGGTGTCCCTTATGGAGGCATGCTCGGCCGTCAGGGATTTTGAGCGGACGCTCGAGGCTGACCCGGAGAGGCTTTCCGCCGTCGAGGAGAGGCTCGATGTCATATCGAGACTTAAGAAAAAATACGGCGAGACAATCGAGGACGTCCTGGCATACCGGGAGAGGCTTGAAGGAGAATTCCAGGCAATAAGCGGGAGCGAGGAAGACTCGGGGAGCATCAGAGCGAGGATAACCGAGTCCGAAGCCTCTCTGCTGGAACTCGGGCGGAAGCTCTCGGAGAAGCGAAGGGCGGGCGCCGTGGAGTTCGGGGAGCGTATGCGCTCCGAGCTTGCCGAGCTTGGGATGGAGAGGGCGCAGTTCAGGGTGGAGTTCTATCCGCAGGAGAGACCGTCTCTGCACGGGATGGAGAAGGCGGAGTTTCTGTTTTCCGCAAATCCCGGCGAGGGCGTGAAACCACTTGCGAAGATTGCCTCCGGAGGTGAACTCTCCCGCGTGATGCTCGCGCTCAAGGTAATACTCTCCAGCGCGGACAACGTCCCCACGCTGATATTCGACGAGGTGGACGCGGGCATTGGCGGGAAGACCGCCGTCGCAGTGGGCAGGAAGCTCAAGGAAGCGGCCCTGAACCGGCAGGTGCTGGCAATAACGCATCTGCCGCAGATTGCGTCCCAGGCCGTGGAGCATTTCGTCGTGGAGAAGAATACGGACGGGAAAAGCACGAAGGTGTCGATACGCAGGCTCGGGAAAGAGGAGCGCGTGCGTGAGGTGGCCAGGATGCTCGGAGACGACGAGTCGAAGGCGGCTTCGGCCCATGCGGCGGAGCTTGTTAAAAGGGGAGGCGGTGTTGTCTGAGACTATAGTGGACAGGGAGCTTTGCAAGGGATGCCTTTTGTGCACGGCCATGTGCCCGAAGGGTCTTTTAAAGCAGGGCGACGAGTATAACGGTTTCGGGTTTTATGCGGTACTTGCAGTGAGGCAGGAAGAATGCACCGGCTGCGGGATGTGCTCTCTTATATGTCCGGATGGCGCAATCGAGGTTTTGAAGTAATGCATAGGAAATATATCGGCCTCGCCGGTCTTCTTTTTGCCGCCGTTTTCCTGACTGGCGCAAGGCAGACGATAATGGGCTTCCCGATAGGAAACGTCACGGGGGTGGACAGGAAGGCCGGGGTAGTGTCCGTGGACATCGGCAAAAAGGACGGCGTTCTGCCCGGCATGACTTTTCTGATAGTTACCGCATCCGGGCAGGAGGCGGCGAGGATTACGTCGTCCGAGATATATTCCGACATGTTCTGGAGCGCGAAGATGCCGCTTTACGAACTCGATAAAATATCCGCCGGGATGCAGGCGCGCTGGCTCCTTACGCCGGAGATTGTCGCGCTCGACCGCGCCATGAAGGCCGATTCGGGCGATGCGTACAGGGGCTTCCTCGCGCGCTTCCCGAAGAGCCGGTTTATCGCTCCGCTCCTCCGGGAAATGCCGGAGAAAAAGCTGAAGGAGATAAGCCCGGACTACTACGCGGCGTTCAAGGCCTATACGAAAGACTCCTTCGACAAGATAATCAGGAAATATCCGGGGACGGGCTTTGCCCAGGCCGCCGCGGACGAGATAAAGTCGATAGACGCCTACGAAAAGGAACAGAAGAAGAGAGAGGCCTAGCGGGCGAAGCGCGCGGCTGAGGCGTAGGCGGAGGAAAAGAGGCATGAGGACATAGAGGAGAAGATCCAGGCGCAGCGGCAGATGGCGCAGCAGAAGGAATACCTCGGGAAACTCAGGAACAATTCGAGCTCCCCGGTGCGGTTCGTCTTCAAAAGCCCGTGCGAAATCCCATCGACGGTCGTTCAGGCCAACTCCAATATGGATGTAAGGAGCTATCCGGGCAGTTTCGAGTACGATGTCTACAGCGTAGACGACGCGTCCTCAAACCAGGCGGCGCAGGCGTGGCAGATGAACCAGGCGCCAAGCCAGTCTTTCCAGGCGAACCAGGCCGGTCAGTTTGGCCAGTTAAATCAGCCCGGCCAGACGAGCGTCCAGGCGGGACAGGACAGTCAGGCGGGCCAGACGGCATTCCCCGGCGAAGGAACGCAGACAAGCGGGCCGCAGCCGCTCAAGACCGGGACGGTTGACGTGCAATTCGATTTCTGGGAGGCGGATTATCCATGAGCGCAAAGACGGTCCTTCTGAAGGGCAACGAGGCCCTCGCGGAAGGCTCAATCCAGGCCGGATGCCGGTTCTTTTTCGGCTATCCGATAACACCGCAGAACGAGATACCTGAGTATATGTCGAGGAGGATGCAGGATGTGGGCGGGGTGTTCCTGCAATCCGAGAGCGAGCTGGCGGCCATAAACATGGTCTTCGGGGCCTCCGCCTGCGGGGCGAGGGCGATGACCTCGTCGTCGTCACCCGGCATAAGCTTAAAGCAGGAGGGCATATCCTTCCTCGCGGGCGCGCAGCTCCCGGCTGTGATTGTGAACGTCCAGAGAGGCGGACCGGGGCTCGGCAATATCTCGGCTTCCCAGGCGGATTACTTCCAGGCTGTAAAGGGCGGCGGGCACGGGGACTACCACATGCTCGTCTACGCCCCTGCGAGCGTGCAGGAGGCCTACGACCTTGCGATAAAGGCCTTCGAGAAGGCGGACGAATACAGAAACCCCATAATGATACTTGCGGACGGCGTCCTGGGGCAGATGATGGAGCCGGTAAAGCTTAAGGCGCCGAAGCTTAAGAAGACAGAGAAACCCTGGGCGCTTACCGGGTGCGAAGGCCGGGAGCCGAACGTTGTGAAATCCCTCTTCATGGGCGACGGCGAGCTTGAGCGGATGAACTACGTCCTGCACAGGAAATACCAGCGCATGAAGAGCCGGGAGGCAATGGCGGAGGAATTCATGACGGACGATGCGGAGCTTGTCGTTACCGCGTACGGCACCGCCGCAAGGATAGCTAAGTCCGCAATAAGAAAAATGAGAAACGCCGGGAAGAAGGTGGGGCTTATCAGGCCGGTGACGCTCTTTCCGTTCCCGGAGAAGGCATATCAGGAAGCCGCCCTGCGCGCGAAGAAATTCCTGACTATCGAGATGAACCTGGGGCAGATGGTGGAGGATGTGCGCCTTTCCGTGAACGGGAAGAGGCCGGTGGAGTTTTACGGCAGGCCGGGCGGCGGAGTGCCGACTCCGGGCGAGCTGTACAAAATAATGTTGAAACATTATCCTGCGGGACGGAAGAAGAATTGAAGCTCGGCGAGGCGATGGTAAAGGAGGGTCTTATTACGAACGACGCCCTGGCGAGGGCGCTCGAGCGCCAGATTATTTTCGGCGGCAGGCTTGGCACGAACCTTGTCGAGATGGGGGCCATATCCGAGGAGAACCTTGCAAAGTTCCTCGGGAGGGTGCTGAACGTGCCGTATGCCGGCCCCGCGCAGTTCGAGAATGTATCGCAGGACGCAATCGACTCCGTAACGGCGGAACAGGCGCAGAAATATACCATCTTCCCATTGAGGAAGGAACGCTCAAAGCTTCACCTCGCAATGAAAGACCCGAACGATTTTGCCGTCGTGGACGAGCTTCGCTTTGTGTTCGGAACTGAGATAAGGGAATATATCGCCTCCGAGATAAGGATTTTTTACGCCCTCGAGAAATACTACGGCATAAAGCGGGACTTGAGATACGTATCCGTCCTGAACGAAGAGGACGCGTGGAGCGCAAAGTCCAGGGCTCAGGATATGACATTTGTCCCGAAACCTGTCAAGGAGCAGGAGCCGGTCTCTGCCCGGGAAGCGCCTGAGGCGCAGGAGGAGCCGGAGCCTGAGGAAGCGCCGGTTTATAATATCCCGGAGCCCGCGCTTGAGCCAGCCCAGCCGGATGTATCTCGCCACGGCCCGGTTCCGGGACATCCGTCTCCGTATGAACTGCTCGCAATGCCTGTGGACAGGGAGAGTGTCGCGTCGGCCATAGTAGCGGCGGCGCGTGAGAAATTATCGCGCGCGGCCCTTTTCAAGGTTAAGGACGGGATACTGACCGGCTGGCAGTGCGCGCTTCCCGGAGGCGCGGCGGATATTTCGAAGCTCGGCATGGCCGTTGCCCTTCCCGGCATATTCAAGGATGTTGTCGAGAAGAAATTGTTCTACAAGGGCCCTGTCGCGCCGCTGCCTCAGAACGAGATACTGCTTAACGCATTGGGCGCGGGCCGGTCTGCCGGCCCGTTGGAGGCGATTGCGTGCCCGCTCGTCATAAGGGGCAAGGTAGTGGCCGTCCTTTACGCTGACAACGGCCCCGGCTCAAGCGCCGGCGTCGATATCGATTTCTTTGCGTCCCTCATGGCCAAGGCCTCCATGTCTCTCGAAATCCTTATCCTCAAGAACAAGATACTCTCCTGATGCAAGGGAAACCCGTCCGTCTGGTCCCGGCTGTAACCGGAATGAGGCTCGACGTTTTCCTGGCCGGCTCCGCCCTTGGCCTTACGAGAAGCCATGCCCGGAAACTGATAGACGACGGCCTGGTAATTGTCTCGGGAAAGCCCAGGAAGGCCAATTACAGGCTCAGGCCGGGGGACATTGTTGATGTGACCGTACCGGAGCCGGAGGAGCCGCAGGCCCTCCCGGAGGACATACCGCTCGACGTGCTCTACGAGGACGAGGACATAGTCGTCGTGAACAAGCCCGCGGGGATGGTCGTGCACCCTGCCGCAGGGAATTTCTCCGGGACGCTTGTGAATGCGCTCCTGTTCAGGTATGGCGGTCTTTCTTCCGTGGGGGGCCGGTTCAGGCCGGGGATAGTCCACCGGCTCGACAAGGACACCTCCGGCGTGATGGTGGTTGCGAGGAACGACCAGGCGCACCACAACCTTGCCCGGCAGTTCAAGTCCCACCAGAACGTCCGCGAATACGAGGCCATAGCGATCGGGACATTCAAGGACGCCGAGGGCACAGTGGCCGTGGCGATAGGGCGGCACGTTACCGACAGGAAGAAGATGTCGCCCGTTACGTTCCGCGGGAAAAACGCCATGACGCACTACAGGGTAATAGAAAATTTCGTCGGGGCGGCGCGCGTGAGGCTGAGGCTCGCCACCGGCAGGACGCACCAGGTCAGGGTGCATATGGCGCATATCGGGCATCCGCTCGCGGGGGACAGGGTGTACGGCGGGGCCGGCGCGGCGAAGCTGCTTGGGATGAACATACCCCGCCAGATGCTACATGCGGCCCTCCTTGGCATTACCCATCCATCTACCGGAAAATACATGCAGTTCGAGAAGGAAGCGCCTGAGGACATGAGAAAGGCGCTGGAGTTTTTGAGGATGAAGGCAAAAGGCGCCGGAGGAGCAGGGTAAAAAGGTATTGACAAAAATAAAACCTTGTTTTAAAATGACGCCAGATTTCTCATAAGCAGCGTCAGGCAAATTTTCCCGGCAGGTGGATTTAGATGTCAAACGGCAAGGTCAAACGGGATAAACATGACTATACCATACAGTCCGTTATCCACGCTCTCGACATACTGGAGTCATTCAGGGGCGCATCCGCTGACGACCTTGGGGTCACCGAGCTTGCCGAAAGGCTTAAACTGCACAAAAACAACGTGTTCCGGCTCCTGGCGACGCTGGAGACGCGCGGATATATAGAGCAGAACAAGCTGACCGGGAACTACCGCCTGGGCATACGCACTTTCGAGATGGGCCAGTGCTTCCTGTCCCAGACGGGGCTTCTGAAACAGGCCAGGCCGGTAATAGAGGAACTGGTCAGGAAGTGCAACGAATCGGCATACCTGGCCGTGCTCCAGTGCGACAGGGTGGTGTATCTCGATATTGCCGAGACGAGCCAGTCGGTAAGGGTGGCGAACAGGGTCGGGCATCTTCTCCCGGCGTACTGCACGGCTGTCGGGAAGGTACAGCTTGCATACCTGAGCCAGGCGGAACTCGACAGGATATTTGCGAGACCGAAGCTTGAGAAATTTACGCCCAACACCATAACCGACAGGGAAGAGCTTCTTGCGCACCTTAAGGAAGTGGCCCGGAAAGGTTATGCGCTCGATATAGAGGAATACGAGGACGAGGTCATGTGCGTGAGCGTCCCGGTGATGGATTATACCGGCAGGGCCGTAGCGGGTATCTGCATATCCGGGCCCGGCTGCCGCATGACAAGAAAGAGAATGGAGGCGGAGCTTCTGCCGCTTCTGAAGACCGCGGCTCAGGACATTTCGCGCAGGCTCGGGCATAACAGCGTTGCTCTGTCCTAAGACAGCCTTTGACAATTTCATCAAAGCAGCAATTCCCTTGACGGAAGGGCCGCCCGGTTTTGTTTTCCGCCGATGTTCCTGGTCGTTCCGCTTTAACATGCCTGAAACGCCAATCAAAACTTAATTATCAAACTTTACCGGGACTTCCGTATTTATTAAAAATTAATCCTAATTGAATTGAATTTATAGCGGATTTCTGTATAATATAGTTAAATTTCCTTTTGAAATAAACAGGTTAAAAATGCTGATAAATAAAACGACGGACGGGTTTTAACTTTTGGTTTCAAGCGGGGCGAACTTAATGAAAATAGCTGTTACAGGCAAGGGCGGGGTAGGCAAGACAACCCTCGCAAGCGCGCTCGCCAGGGCGTTTTCCGAAGACGGGAACCACGTGCTCGCCGTGGATGCGGACCCTGACGCGAACCTCGCGCAGTCCCTGGGCATCGCCCGGGAGGAGATTGAAAAGATACGGCCCATCGCCGAGATGGGAGACCTTATAGAGGAGCGTACCGGGGCAAAACCCGGCGCGCCGGGTTCCGTATTCAAGCTGAACCCGAAGGTTGACGACATCCCGGAGAGATTTTCATATTCCCATGACGGGATAAAGCTCCTTGTGATGGGGAAATACAAGACTGGCGGAGCAGGCTGCTACTGCCCGGAAAACGCGCTCCTCAAAAGCCTCGTCCGGCATCTTATACTGAAGCGCGACGACGTCGTCATTCTCGACATGGAGGCGGGCATAGAACACCTTACGCGCGGCACGTCCGGTTCCGTGGACGCATTTATAGTCGTCGTAGAGCCGGGCGGCAGGAGCGTCCAGACGGCGAGACAGGTGAAGTCGCTCGCCGACGACCTCGGCGTGCGGCAGGTGTATGTCGTAGGCAACAAGGTCAGGACGGAAGCGGACAGGGAGTTTATCTCAGCAAACCTGCCGGGTATGGAAGTCGTCGGCTTCATGAGCTACGACCCGGACGTAATCGACGCTGATTTGAATGGCCGGGACGTATACGGAAACTGTCCGGGGCTTGTAGCGGAGATAAAGGCGATAAAGGAAAAGCTTGCGAAGCGGGCGCAGGCGGCATGAACGAGGGCGACCTGAAGGCCGGGCTAAGGCGGGAGATACTGGCAAGGCGCGACGCTATCCCGCCGGAGGAGCGGCGCCGAAGGAGCGCTTCCATAGCGGAGGCATTGTTTGCGCTTCCGGAATATAAATCCGCCGGGACGGTTCTGTTTTACGTGAATTTCAGAAGCGAAGTGGCGACCAGAAGGATGATTGAACAGGCGCTCTCACACGGCAAGAGGATATTGGCGCCGAAGGTGGAGCATCACCGCCGCGAGCTTCGGCTCTTCGAGATAAAAGACCTCTCGGATGACCTCGAATCCGGCTATATGAATATTTACGAGCCGGTGGAAAAAAGGACGCGCGAGGCCTCTCCTGAAGAGCCGGATATGGTTGTCATGCCCGGCGTGGGTTTCGACGGAAATGGAAACAGGCTCGGCTACGGCGGCGGATATTACGACAGGCTCGCCTTGAAGCTTAAGCCCGACGTAAGGCTTGTGGCGCTGGCGTTCGAGGAGCAGGTGGTGAACGAAATCCCGAGTCTTCCGCACGACAGGAAAACGGACATTATAATCACCGAAAAAAGGGTTATAAGGGCTTAGGGCAATGGATCTGAAAAAAATAGAAAAAGGCGTACGGCTTATCCTCGAAGGCGTCGGCGAAGACCCGGAGCGTCCCGGCATAAAAGAGACGCCAAGGCGCGTTGCGAAGTTCTACGAGGAGATATTCGCCGGGCTGTCCGCGTCCACGGACGGTCTTCTCGAACCGATACTCGGCGAGTCCCACGACGAGATGGTGTTAATCAAGGATATACCTTTCTTCTCGGTGTGCGAACATCACCTGACGCCATTTTTCGGGAAGGCGCACATAGCCTACGTGCCGTCGGAGGGAAAGATTGTCGGGCTTTCCAAGCTTGCGGAGGCGCTTGAGATACTCGCCAAGAGGCCGCAGGTGCAGGAGAGGCTTACGGCCCAGCTTGCGGATTTGATAATGAACAGTCTCGGCCCTAAAGGCGCGATGGTCGTGATAGACTGCGAGCACCTCTGCATGTCCATGCGCGGCGTTAAGAAGCCCGGCTCGCGCACGGTCACGTCGGCTGTCCGGGGGATATTCCGCTCCAAGCCCTCGACGAGGCAGGAGATGCTTGAACTGATAAAGAAGTGATAACTAAAGCAACGGGGGTATGAAATGATCGTATCGAAGGCGAAGGAAAGGCAGGACGTAATAAACATGCTGGAAGGCGTGAAAAGCGTCTTCCTGCTCGGGTGCAGCGAGTGCGCGACGCTCTGCGGCACGGGATCCCCGGAGGCGCTCGCGGAGATGAAGGAGTCCCTGGAGAGCATCGGCAAGAAGGTTACCGGGACGTTCGTCGCCAAGACCGGGTGCCAGGTTCTGGGCACGAAGGTGGAGCTCAAGGCGAACAAGGAAGAGGTGGACGCCGCGGACGCGATACTCGTGATGTCCTGCGGCGCGGGGACGCAGTCGATGGTGGAGGTGTTCAAGGACAAGAAGGTGTATCCGGCGAACGACACCGCCTTCTTGGGGAACATGACGCGCTTCCAGCATTTCGATGAGCGCTGCTCCATGTGCGGAGAGTGCATAATAGACAAAACCGGCGGCATATGCCCCGTCACCACCTGCCCCAAGGGCATCTTAAACGGTCCGTGCGGCGGCACGAACAACGGTTTCTGCGAGGTCAGCCCCGATATAGAATGCGCATGGGCGAAGATATACGCCCGCATGGAGCGTACCGGAGAGCTCGAGAAGATGAGGCAGATTATACCGCCCAAGGATTATTCAAAGAAACTTTCCCCGAAGGTTTTCGTAATAGAGAAAAAGAAGGAGGAGAAATAACGTCTATGAAAAGGCTAAAGGAGGCTCTCGAAGCGGGTGAATTTACAATAACGGCGGAGTGCGGCCCGCCAAAGGGCACGGACATCGCCGAGATGCTTGAACATGCCAGACACCTGCTTGGCAAGATAAACGCGATAAACGTAACGGACAACCAGAGCGCGGTGGTGAGGATAGGCTCGCTGCCGGTTTGCAGGCTGCTCTCAGAGATGGGGCACGACCCGATATTCCAGCTTACGTGCCGGGACAGAAACCGCCTCGCCATACAGTCCGACCTCATGGGCGCGCATATCCTTGGAATAAAGAATGTGCTCTGCATGACGGGAGACCATGTCGCGGCTGGAGACCACAAGACGGCAAAGCCCGTATACGACCTCGAGTCCGTCCAGCTTCTACAGACCGTCGCCGCATTGAACGGCGGGCACGACCTGGCAGGCAACGAGATGAAGGGCGCGACAAACCTTTACCAGGGCGCGGTTGTTACCCCGGAGGCAAATCCCATAGAGCCGCAGATGCTGAAGTTCGAGAAGAAGGTGAAGGCCGGCGCGAACTTCTTCCAGACCCAGGCCATATACGACATGGACAACTTCAAGAGGTTCATGGACAGGGCGAGAAAGTATAACGTGAAGGTGCTGGCCGGGATACTGCTCCTCAAGAACGCCGGCATGGCGAACTTCTTAAACAAGTTCGTGCCGGGCATAACCGTTCCGCAGGAACTTATCGACAGGCTCAAAGCCGCGGGCAAGGAAGGCGCGCTGGAGTGCGGCATGGACATCGCCGCCGAGCAGGTGCGGATTATAAAAGAGCAGGGAATAGCGGACGGCGCGCATGTCATGGCGATTGGACTTGAGAACAAGGTGCCGGAGATACTGAAGAGGGCGGGGATAGCGTAAGGAGAAAATAATGTCATTGCGAGCGAAGCGAAGCAATCTCAGGTTTTGAAGTCCGAGATTGCCGCGTCGCCTGCGGCTCCTCGCAATGACAGACTGACTATGCCAATCACAATACCTGAACTCTACAAGAAGAAGGCCGAGGGCAGGAAGATTACGATGCTCACGGCCTACGACTTCCCGTTCGCGCAGATGGCGGATGAGGCCGGGATGGACATGATCCTTGTCGGAGACTCCCTTGGCGTCGTCGTGCAGGGCTGGGCAAATACCCTGCCGGTTACTATGGACGAGATGCTTTATCATGCCCGGATGGTCGCGCGCGCGGCGAAGAACGCGATGGTCGTCGGCGACATGCCGTTCCTGAGTTACCAGGCAGGCATTGAGGAAGGCATAAGGAACGCGGGCCTGTTCCTGAAGGCCGGGGCCGCGGCTGTGAAGCTCGAAGGCGGCTCGTCGGTCGCGGAGCTTATCGCAGCCCTCTCCCGCTATGATATTCCGGTCATGGCGCATATCGGGCTTACGCCGCAGTCCGTCCACAGGATGGGTGGATTCAAGGTGCAGGGAAAAGACGACGCCCAGGCTGAGAAACTCCTCTCCGACGCAAAGGCCGTTGAGGAGGCGGGCGCGTTTTCCGTGGTGCTGGAAGGCATACCGAGGCAGGTGGCGAAGAAAATCACGGAGTCGATTTCGATACCGACAATAGGCATAGGCGCGGGCCCGGACTGCGACGGCCAGGTGCTCGTCATGCACGACATGCTCGGCATGTTCGACCGATTTACTCCGAAGTTCGTCAAGCGCTACGCGAACATAAAAGATACGGCGATAAAGGCCATTGCAAAATACAAAGAGGAAGTGGAGTCGGGCGAGTTCCCGTCGGAAGAGCAGAGTTTTCATTAAGAGGTTTATATGCCTGAGGCAAAATTGAAAGTCGTCCTGCTTGAGCATACTCCGAACCCGGAGAACGTCGTGGCGATGGCGGCGAAGCTCTGCTACAGCCCGTCCGACGTCGAGGGGCTCCGAGGGAAGATTCTTGCCAAGGACCAGAAGACCTTCGTGGAGAAGCTGGTGTCCATAGGCCATATGTCGCCGATAGAGCACGTCTCCTTCACGTTCGGGATAGAGGGCATATCGCGGGCGTGTTCCCATCAGCTTGTGCGGCACAGGGTCGCCTCGTATTCCCAGCAGTCCCAGAGATACGTCCGGGAGACGGAGTTCGATTACGTTGTTCCGCCGACCATAAAGAACGACAGGAAGCTTATGTCCTCATTCCAGAGGCACATGAAGCAGGCGCAGAAGGCCTACGACGAGATGATAAAGGGCCTGGCGGAGCATGGAATCACGGGAGAGAACGCGTCGCAGGACGCGAGGTTCCTGCTGCCGAACGCGGCGGAGACGAAGATTGTAGTTACAATGAACGCCAGGGAACTTCTGCACTTCTTCCGCGTGCGCTGCTGCAACCGCGCGCAGTGGGAGATAC
>JAKAHE010000020.1 GCA_021815285.1 Nitrospirota bacterium | reverse complement strand
ACATTGCTATAATTATGCCTGTTCGGACGTGGATACTTTCTGCCGTCGGCCATAAGGCCCCTGCCGCCCTAGTCGGCGGCATATTCCTGTTCGTCGCCATTGCGTATTCCGTCTACGGCGTGTGGAACGCGTTCCATCCGCGCGTCAGGGATATTACGGTAAGCATAAAAAACCTTCCCGCCGCATGGAACGGAAAGACCATCGTGCAGATCTCGGACGTTCACCTGGGTTTTATCTACAAGCAGGGTTTTCTTAAGAAAGTCGTGAGCATGACAAACAGCCTGCACCCGGATATGGTCGTTATCACGGGAGACCTCTTCGACGGGATGGACGGCGCCTCGCCGGGACTTGTGGCCCCGTTGAACGACCTTGACGCGCCGGATGGCGTCTATTTTGTGACCGGTAATCACGAGACATACTTCGGGGTAAGAAAGGCCTATGCCATACTGAAGACGACAAAGGTAACAATCCTCGACGACTCGCTCAAGGACATCCGGGGCCTTCAGTTGATAGGCATAAGCTACCCGAAGCGGGGTCATACGAAAAATATCCTGAAAACAATAAAAAACATGCCCGGTTTTGTGCCGGGTATGCCCACGATACTCCTGTATCACGCCCCGGTGATGATCGGCCAGGCAAAGGAGGCCGGAGTAAACCTCGAGCTTTGCGGTCACACGCACAAGGGCCAGATATTCCCAGTGAACTTCATTACCCACGCGATATACAAGGGCCATGACTACGGCCTTTTTAAAATGGGAAACTACTCGCTCTACGTGACGGACGGTGTCGGTGGCTGGGGCCCTCCCATGCGGACCGGAAATACGCCTGAAATCGTGGATATAAAACTCCAAATTTGAACGGCAACTCCGACATAACGAATAATATCCGGGGGCTGTCTGAGGCGCAGGCGCGCAGTATCCTGGATGAAGAAGGCTATAACGAACTCCCCTCCGAACGCCGCAGAAGCGTCCTGTCCATTATCTTAAAGATAGTTAGCGAGCCGATGTTTCTGCTGCTGATTGCCGGCGGCGTCCTCTATCTCATCATCGGGGACGTAAGGGAAGCGCTGATGCTTCTGACGTTCGTCTTTGCCGTGATGGGAATAACTTTCTACCAGGAACGGAAGACGCAGCGCGCCCTCGAAGCCCTGCGGGAGCTGTCCAGCCCCCGCACAATCGTAATCCGGGAAGGAGTGGAGAAGAGGATTCCGGGACGGGATGTAGTCCGTGGCGACATTCTGGTTCTGAAGGAGGGAGACAGGGTGCCGGCTGACGCGATTGTTCTTTCCTGCCTGAACCTTTCTGTAGACGAGTCGTTATTGACAGGCGAGTCCGCGCCGGTGCGCAAGAGTTGCGCTATTGGAGAGTTGAAAATCGGCCCTCCGGGCGGAGACGACCTGCCGTCCATATATTCTGGCACGCTGGTGGTGCAGGGCCGGGGAATAGCGGAGGCGAAAGCCACAGGCATCCGGACGGAGATAGGCAGGATAGGCAGGTCGCTTCAGTCGATAGACAGCGAAGACACCCTCCTGCAGAAGCAGACGGCCAGGATAGTTAAGATACTCGCCGCGGGCGGCCTGTCGGTATGCGCGCTTGTGATAATCGTTTACGGCCTTACGCGCGGGAACTGGCTGCACGGAATTCTTGCGGGCATAACGCTGGCCATGTCCATCCTCCCGGAGGAACTCCCGGTCATACTCGTCGTGTTCCTGGCCCTGGGCGCATGGCGCATCTCACGAAACCGGGTATTGACCAGGCGCACACAGGCGATTGAGATGCTCGGCGCGGCTACCGTCCTGTGCGTGGACAAGACCGGGACCCTGACGCAGAACCGCATGGCCGTAAGCGAGGTCTACGCCAAAGAAGAGACTTACGCCATAAATCCCACGAAGCCTCTCCCGGAGAAATTCCACGAACTTGTGGAGTTTGCCATACTTGCCAGCCAGTCAGACCCGTTCGACCCCATGGAGGTGTCCATAAGGCGGCTTGGGGAAACGGCGCTCAAGGAAACCGCGCACCTGCACGGCGACTGGACGCTGGCCAGGGAATATCCGCTCTCCGGAAGTCTGCTTTCCGTTTCCCGCGCATGGAAATCCCGCGACGAATCCGGCTATATCGTCGCGGTGAAGGGAGCTCCGGAGGCGATAGCCGATCTGTGCCACCTTGACGCCGAAAAAATATCCGAGATCTCGTCTAATATCGGCGGGATGACCGACAGTGGGCTTCGTGTAATCGGCGTCGCCAAGGCTTTCTACAACCGGGACTCTCTGCCCGACATGCAGCACGACTTCGTATTCGAATTCGCAGGATTGATAGGTCTTTCAGACCCGGTGCGGCCAATGGCCGCGGAAGCGGTCAGGGACTGCCGCAAAGCCGGCATACGGGTTATCATGATTACCGGAGATTACCCCGGCACCGCCCGGAACGTGGCGAGAGAAGTCGGGTTCGAGCGCCTCGACGTCATAACGGGGCCTGAGGTTGACAAGATGACCGACACGGAACTGCGTGAACGGATAAAATCGGCTGACATCTTCGCAAGGGTCGTCCCGGAGCAGAAGCTTAGGTTGGTAAACGCGTTGAAGGAAGACGGGGAGATAGTCGCCATGACGGGGGACGGGGTAAACGACGCGCCCGCCCTGAAATCGGCTCATATCGGCATAGCCATGGGGGAGCGCGGCACCGACGTTGCGCGCGAGTCTGCCGACCTTGTCCTGCTCGACGACGATTTCTCGTCGATAGTCAAGGCTGTGAAGATGGGCCGGAGGATATTCGACAACATCAAAAAGGCCATCTCCTATACCCTTGCCATACATGTCCCGATTGCGGGCATGGCCCTGATTCCCGTGCTCCTGAAATGGCCGGCGGCGCTTCTGCCCGTGCACATACTCTTCCTTGAGATGATAATCGACCCGGCGTGCTCCGTCGTCTTCGAGGCGGAGCCGGAGGAGCGGGGCATAATGGAGCGTCCGCCGAGGAGCCGAAACGAAAACCTGTTCGGAATCAAGGCGGTTTCAATCAGCGTCCTTCAGGGCATCAGCGTGCTGGCATTTGTCTTTGGCATATTTTATTTCGCCGTAAGAACGGGCCGGGGTGAGGGAGAGGCGCGCGCCATGTTCTTCACGACCCTGATTATAGCCAACCTGGCCCTTATCCTGACAAACCGCTCGTGGTCGAGGACCGTTTTTTCGACCTTCCGCAGGCCGAATGCCGCGCTCTGGTGGGTTCTGGCCGGGGCCGCGGTTTTTCTGGCGCTTGTGCTGTCCCTGCCTTTTCTGCGCGAGATATTCAAGTTCGGCAGGCTCGGTTCCATTGATATATTTATCTGTTTTGCGGCGGGAGCAATAAGTATTTCCTGGTTTGAACTCCTCAAGATAATCGATTCTTAAAGAATTCCCTGTATTTCTTCTGAAGCGTACGCGCATCCTCCACGCCTACGAAAAGCCGGACTATCCTCTCTATCCCCCTCGCCGCCGACAAAAGCGACGGGTTTGACCACGCCGCATCGTCTATCATGCGGTCCGCCTTGACATAAAAGCCCTTGCCCGGCCGCTTTCCCAGGACATCCCACGTTATTTTCTTAAGCGCCTCGGCCCTGTCCATTTTAAAAACCCGAGTCGTCGGCAAGACTGCCGAAGAAATTGACGAGGGCTATCGAAAACACCGCCCCGCTGACAAAGACAAGGCTGATGAGTGTCTCCCTGTATTCGCGCGGGAGAAGCGGGAAAGACATCAAGGCGAGAAAACCGAACGCAAAAAGACCGATGAATTCGCTAAGGATGTTGCACGCGGTCTTTACAAGTCCGCCCGGTATCCTTCTCCTGAAGGCGGCGACTTTATACCACGCGAAAAGAATGGCGCATAAAGCGGCAATATTTAACGAACAGAACAGGATATGCATAATATGCCTCCTTGTCTCTTATTCTTCAGTTTAAGGTTAATATCGGGCGGGTGTAATTGTCAATTAACATTTTGATTATTAAAGAGAATTAATTGATGCAGGAAATCGCCCCGCCTTCATTGGAGGTATTCGGCGATTTTGATTAACTATTGATTTTCCAAGCCGGAATCGTGTTATAATGATGTAGGCAACCCTTGAGAGAGAACGATGGGACAGTCTGAAATCCCTGTTGAAAAGACTGGCAAGGAGATGGAATCCGCCTTCGAGAGCGAGATCAACCGGGCAGTAGTTAATACCGTCCTCGACGGTATTATAACTATAACTCACGACGGCGCCATCATAAAGTTCAATCCCGCCGCCGAAAAAATATTCGGCTACGAAAGCTCCGAAGTCATAGGCAAAAATGTAAGCATGCTCATGCCGGAGCCTTATCGCTCCGAGCACGACGCCTACATAAGCCATTACATTCACACGGGCCGGAAAAAAATCATCGGCATAGGCCGCGAAGTGAAGGGGCGGCGAAAGGACGGGAGCGAATTCCCGCTCGACCTCGCCGTGACGGAGATGCGCGTGGAAGGCAGGAGGATGTTCACCGGCATACTCCGGGACATTACCGAAAGAAAAAATGCCGAAGATGCGATTTCAAGGCTGGCCGCCATAGTTGAGTCTTCGACCGATGCGATTGTAGGCAAGACTCTCGAAGGCAATATATTCAGCTGGAACCGCGGCGCGGAGAGGATTTACGGCTACACAGCCGAGGAAGCCATAGGCAGGCATATCTCCATGATAGTCCCGCCGGATCATATGGAAGAGCTGAACCGGAACTTCGAGGCCCTGCGGCGCGGAGAGCGGGTACCCAGCCACGAAACCCTGCGTATGCACAAAAACGGCAACCTTATAAATATTTCCCTGACAATGTCGGCATTAAAAAACCCTTCCGGCAGGATAACCGGCTATTCCGCAATCGCACGCGACATCACCGAAAACAAGAAAATCGAGGCAGAACTGAGGGAGTCCGAGGCCAAGTTCAGAACCTTAGCCGAGGACGCGCTTATAGGCATATACCTTATCCAGGATATGCGTTTTGAGTATGTAAACGCGGAGCTCGCGCAGATGCTCGGGTATTCGGCAGGCGAGCTGACCGGGATGGAAGACATGCTCGAGTGTGTGCATCCGGACCAGAGGGAGATGGCAAGGCAGGGAATAGAAAGCATGCTGGACGGGCAGCATCTGGGGCTTGGATACCACGGCCTGTGGCTTCAGAAAGACGGGACGCCAATCGAGGTCGAGGGCAAGGCCGCATTCACGCTTTATCGCGGCAGGCCGGCCATTTTGGGCACGGCTCTCGACGTAAGCGAAAGGAGGTTCCTGGAGCGGCAGAGGACGGACTTCCTGGCAATGATAACGCATGATTTCAAAAGCCCGCTTACCACCATCCTTGCCAATGCGGAGCTTATATCCATAATGAAAACCGGCGTGGACGACGAAATTGCCGGGATGGCGGACGCGATTCTCCGGAGCGGCGAGAGGCTGCGGCGGCTTGTGGAGGATTTTCTCGTGCATTCAAGGCTGAACTCCGGCGGGCTTGCTCCGGAGCTTGTCATTGTCAATGTGCGCGAGGCGTTAAAGGGCGTGATCGGCGATTTTAAAAACCTCGCCGCCAGGAAAGCCCAGACGCTCGAGGCGGAATTCGCCCCTGACGTCCCGGCAATTTACCTGGACGCAAGGCTTATACAGAGAGCCGTCTCGAACCTTCTCCAGAACGCCATAAACTATACCCCTGATGGTGGATATATTTCGCTTAAAGCGGAAAGGGCCGTGCAGGACGGCAGGAACTTCCTGGTCATATCCGTAAGCGACACCGGCTCCGGCATACCGGCGGCGGAACAATCCAAGGTTTTCCAGAAATATTACCGGACGTCAAAAGGTTCACGCTCCGCCGGGACGGGCCTGGGGCTTGCGATAGTAAAGGCCGTAACGGAGGCGCACAACGGCCGTGTCGAGCTTGAAAGCAGGGAGGGCGCAGGCAGCACGTTCAGGCTTGTCATCCCGGAAGACCTGAAAGCGGGCAAAACGGCGTGAAAACTCTTTCTGGTTCTCTCTCGTTTTGTTAGGAATAACTCGCAATACCTATCCGAATTGTTCCATTCCGCTGACGCACGATTGGTGAAGTTCGTTCTCAGTAGATTCTATCGTTAATAGCTGTAACTCGTTATTTATCCTGAATTACAATAAAAAAATCACGGATTTTACGCCGGTATCGAAAATACGGCGAAAAACGCCCCAAAACAGGCCGATTCGTGCCAAAAACCGGGCGCGGGGAAGGGCGTATTCTGCTATACTTTTTATATAAAGGAGGCCGGATATGGAAGAGGAAAAACAGAAAAACTACAGCCCCGGGCTTGAAGGAATAATCGCTGGAAAAACAAGTATTTGCGAGATAGACCCGGAGCGCGCCACCTTAACCTACCGGGGATACGACATACGCGACCTGGCCGTTAAGTCCACATACGAGGAGACGGCCTATCTTCTCCTGTATGGAGAACTTCCAACTGCCGGAAAATTAAAGGAATTTTCGGATATGCTCAGGTCTGAGCGGGCCGTCCCCGGCGAGATTATAGACCTCTACCGGAAGGCGCCGCAGAGGTCTCATTCCATGGATCTGCTCCGCACGGGCATATCCTTAAGCGCGCTTTACGACCCCGAGGCGTGGGATAACTCCATCGACGCTAACCTGCGTAAGGCCGTGAGAATAATAGCAAAAATGCCGACGCTTGTGGCTTTGGGATACAGGCTCCCGCACAGGAAAAAACCGATAGAGCCAAGGGACGACCTCTCCTCGGCGGAGAATTTCCTCTACATGATGCGCGGGAGTGAGCCGGAAGGCCCGGCCGGGAGGATATTCGACTCCTCGCTTATCATTTACGCCGAACATGAATACAATGCGTCCTCGTTCTCAGCTTTGGTAACGATTTCAACACTTTCCGACATATACTCCGGCATCACATCCGCCGTCGGGACGCTCAAAGGCCCGCTTCACGGCGGCGCGAACGAAGCGGTCATGAAGATGCTTCTCGATATTGGCTCCGTGGAAATGGCCGAGGCGTGGATAATGGATAAGCTTGCGAAAAAGCAGAGGATTATGGGATTCGGACACAGGGTGTACAAGCACGGGGACACCCGCGCGCCGATACTCAAGGAGGCCAGCCAGGAGATATGCAGGTTTGAAAACTATTGCCGCTGGCACGATATTTCCCTGAAAGTAGAAGAGGTTGTGAAGCGTGAGAAGGGTCTTCTGCCGAACGTGGATTACTTTGCGGCGTCGGTCTATTACCTGCTCGGCCTGCCGCTTGAGACCTACACGCCGATATTCGCAATGGCGCGTTCGGCGGGCTGGTGCAGCCACATCATAGAGCAGCTCTCGGACAACCGGCTCATACGGCCAACATCCGAATATACAGGGAAACGCGGGCTCAAATACCTGCCGCTCACGGAGAGGGAAGGGACGCGTAAGGCGGCATAAAGGACGCCCGGGGAGCGGGAAATCCGATTAAAAGGCGCGGGAATTGAGAAACAAAAAGGGCAGGCATATGCATGAATATACCTGCCCCTTAAATATTGAAAGATACAATAAAACGCCGACTATCCGCGAGATTCCGGCCAACCCGTCACACTGCCTCGTTGGCCCCTTGCCTTCCTGCCGTCCCGCCCCGGTTACTTTGTGTCAGCC
This sequence comes from Nitrospirota bacterium, assembly GCA_021815285.1. Taxonomy (GTDB): domain Bacteria; phylum Nitrospirota; class JACRHJ01; order JACRHJ01; family JACRHJ01; genus JAKAHE01. The sequence goes on along the minus strand of JAKAHE010000020.1, from coordinate 7,892 downwards.
GGGATTTCCTTCTTTTCCTCGTTCTTGCCCTCGGACATGGCCTTCTTGAAGTTCTGGATGCTCTCGCCAAGGCCCTTGCCTATCGCGGGCAGCTTCCCGGGGCCGAACACGAGCAGGGCGATGATAAGTATCAGGATGAGATGAAACGGGCGAAACAGATTGTCAATCATGATTTTACCTCCAACAAAACATTATTACGAATTATACTTGAATATTATGAAGAAAGTCAAATCTTAAATGAGGGCCTTCAGGGCTTTTTTTATGGTGTCGAAGGAGAAGCCGCGCCGCCGAAGATAATCGGTCAGCCGCCTTTTTGCCTTATCTTCCGGCAGGTTGCGCATAGATGCGGCCTTCTTTTGCGCCAGGGCGACGGCTATTCCATCCTCGTCGCAGCCGCCTTCCGAGAAAAGCCCGTCCAGCGCGCCGTCGATATAATCCTGCCGGACACCCTTCCTTTTAAGCTCCATCGCCAGCGCGTAACGGGATAGCCCCTTGCGCTCGATTAAGCTCTTTGCATACGAAGCGGCGAAGCGGCGGTCGTCGATGTAGCCGGAATTTTTAAACTCTTCGAGAACCGCATCCGCCACATCGCCCGGAATCTCCTTGCGTCCAAAATAATCCCGCAGCTCCTTCTCGCTTCTGTCCCTAAGCGCCAGATACCTGTATGCCAGTTCGCGCGGCGCCATTGGCGCATTTGACCCGCGACCTGCCGAGCCAGAGCGGGTCTTGCGCCTGTCCGCCGTTTTGTATGCCCTGCTCACCCGCACCTCTTGCCTGCTGGCCTCCGTCTGCCGACCGGCCCGGCTCACTCGCCGAGTCTGTCGATTTTGAAGCCGGGGTCACCCGGTTTTCCCGCGGGACCGGACGATTCCGTGGCGTTATCCCATGTCTCGTCGGAGGTGGAGGTTATGCCGCGAATCCTGAGGGCGAAGTCGTCGGGGTTGGAGCTTCTCCTCAGGGCCTCTTCGTATGTGACAAGCCCTGCCTTGTAAAGACCGTAGAGCGACTGGTCGAACGTCTGCATGCCGTACTGGGAGCCGCCTGCGGCGATAACGTCGTGTATGTGCCTGGTCTTGTCCGGGTCTATTATGCACTCCCTTATCGTGCCCGTAACGACGAGTATTTCGCACGCCGGGACGCGCCCGTTGCCGTCCGCGCGCGGCACGAGCCTCTGGGATACGACTCCCCTCAGGACCGCCGCAAGCTGGAGGCGCACCTGTTTCTGCTGGTATGGCGGGAAGACGGAGATTATGCGGTTGATGGTCTCGACGGCGTCCACCGTATGGAGCGTGGAGAGGACGAGATGGCCCGTCTCGGAGGCGGTCAGCGCGGTGCTTATGGTGTCGTAGTCGCGCATCTCGCCGACCAGAATTATGTCCGGGTCCTGTCGGAGCGCGGAGCGAAGCGCCAGGGGGAAGGATTCAGTGTCCATGCCGACCTCGCGCTGGTTCACGAGGGCCTTCTTGTCCCTGTGCAGGTATTCTATGGGGTCCTCGATGGTCATTATGTGCTCTGTGCGCGTCATGTTGATGTAGTCTATCATCGAGGCGAGCGTGGTGGACTTTCCGCTGCCGGTCGTCCCGGTAACGAGTATCATGCCGCGCGGCTCCTGCGCGAGCTTCGTTATAACCGGCGGGAGCGTGAGTTCCTCGATGGAGGCGACCTTCGTCGGTATGGCGCGCATGACTATGCCGACCGTGCCCCTCTGCATGAAGACGTTTACCCTGAAGCGCCCGAGCCCGGGAACGCCGTATGCGAAGTCGGACTCGTTTTTTGCCTTGAACTTCTCCCTCTGGCCCTGGTTCATCATGGAGAACGCGAGCTTTACGACGTCCTCCTGCGTAAGGCGCTTCTGCTCCAGCATAGGCGTCAGCTTGCCGTCGATGCGAAGCACCGGCGGGCTTCCCACCTTGATATGCACGTCCGACGCGCGCCGTTCCGTGGATGTCTTGAGTATGTCGTTGATTGAAAGGCTTCCCTGGCCTGGTGTGTCCATATTCGCCTCGCTATGCCGGCACGGCGGGAGCGAGGCCGGCCTTTTCCTTGACCTTTGCCTCTATCTCCGTCAGCGCCTCCGGATGGTCTTTCAGGTATATTTTCACGTTCTCCCGCCCCTGGCCGATGCGGTCTCCGTCATACGAATACCATGCCCCGGCCTTCTCTATTACCCCGATATTCACTCCGGCGTCCACGACCTCGCCGATCTTCGATATCCCCTCGTTGAAGAGTATGTCGAACTCCGCCTGCTTGAAGGGCGGCGCGACCTTGTTCTTCACGACCTTCACGCGCACCCGGTTCCCGGTTATGTCCTGGCCGTCCTTTATGGACTCCGCCTTCCTGATGTCGAGGCGCACGGATGCGTAGAACTTCAGCGCGTTGCCGCCGGTGGTCGTCTCGGGGTTTCCGTAGACTATGCCTATCTTCATGCGTATCTGGTTTATGAAGATAACCGTAGTCATGGACTTGGAGATGGTTGCCGTGAGCTTGCGCAGGGCCTGGGACATGAGCCGCGCCTGAAGCCCCATGTGCGAATCCCCCATCTCGCCCTCGATTTCGGCCTTCGGGACGAGCGCCGCGACGGAGTCCACGACGACTATGTCCACAGCGCCGCTTCTGACAAGTGTCTCCGCTACTTCGAGCGCCTGCTCGCCCGTGTCCGGCTGGGAAATCAGCAGGTCGTCCGTCCTTACTCCGAGCTTCCTGGCGTAGGTGACGTCGAGCGCGTGTTCCGCGTCGATGAATGCGGCTATACCGCCCAGCTTCTGGGCCTGGGCGATTGCCGTAAGCGAGAGGGTGGTCTTGCCGGAGGATTCCGGGCCGTATATCTCGATTACCCTGCCGCGCGGGTATCCGCCGACGCCAAGCGCGATGTCCAGGCCCAAAGAGCCTGTGGGTATCACCGCCACGTCCGGCGAGGGCTGGTCGTTCCCCAGGCGCATTATGGAGCCCTTGCCGAACTGCTTCTCTATCTGCGAAACGGCCAGGTCCAGCGCGCGCATCTTCTGGTCTTTTTCGGTTTTCTCCGCCATCTTATAGCTCCTTCCTGATGCTAAAGTTATTTTAAAACAATCCTTCTCATCTCCGTATACACCGCGCCGGAGGGCTTAAGTTCGCTCTTCATCACGGATACAAAATCCGCCGGAAACTCGCCCAGATCGGCGTCCCTGAAACCTTCCAGCGCCTTCACAAGCGCTTCCCTGCCCCTGGGCGAGCGCACCCGCCCAAGCGTAAGGTGCGCCTTGAAGGGCCGGGATTCTTTCGGGAACTTAAGCCCCCCGCAGACCCGCTCCACCGTCTCCGCTATGGCCGCAAGCCGTTCCACATCGCCCTCGACGCCAAGCCAGACAACGCGCGGAGCTTTTGGCGTCGGGAACGTGCCGATACCCTTCGCCCGGAGGGTAAAAGGAGCGTAGCCCCCAAGCGCGCCCTCAAGCGCGTCGCCGAGCCTGCCGACCTTGCCCTCCTCCACGTCCCCCAGGAACTTCAATGTAAGGTGGACTCCCTCCGGCCTCACCCAGCCCACGTCCGCGCCCGATTTTTTAAGCTCCGCCTGCACCCCCGCCATCGCCTCCTTTATTTTTGGCGGAAGCTCGACGGCTATGAACGTGCGGATGAAAGTTTTTTGGGCCATTAGCTTATCAGGTATCGGCGTATCATGTCCAGCGCCATTTGCGAGGAGGCGAAGCGCACCGCCGCGCGGTCTCCGGGGAAATGTAATTTCCTCACGACCGTGCCCTCCGGCGTCGCGAGGCCGATATATACAAGTCCGACGGGTTTTTCCGCCGTTCCGCCGCCCGGCCCGGCAATGCCGGTTATGCCAAGCCCCAGGTCGGTATCTGCGTTTCTTCGTATCCCTTCGGCCATGAGCCTCGCGGTCTCTTCCGATACCGCGCCGTGCTTTATCAGCGTCTCATCAGGGACGGATAGAAGCTCCTCTTTTGCCCTGTTGGAGTATGTTACAACCCCGCGCTCCATGTATACGGAGCTCCCGGCGACGTCTGTCAGCCTCTTGGCGACCAGCCCGCCGGTGCAGGACTCCGCCGTGGCAACGGTCATATGCCTCTCCGCAAGAAGCCTTGCGACCGTGTCCTGCATCCCTTCTCCGTCCGTGCCGTAAAAACTGTCGCCTGCCTTCCGGGCAATCTCCGCGCATAGCTCAAGGAGAAGCTTCTGCGCCTTCTCGCGCGTATCGGCGCGCGCGGATGCCGCCATGTCCAGCCCCTCCAGGGAGCTTGAAAATCCTATATCCCCGTCCGGAACGGAAATATCACCGAGAAGCCTGCGGGCGTCTTCTGCGGTAATGCCATAACACCGCATCGTCCGGCTGGCGGAGAATTTCCTTCCCCGGCCCCTGGAAAGCGCCCTCGCGAGCTCCGGCGGGATAATATCGCGCAGCGCGCTCCCTCTGCCCGCCGCCTCGCCAAGCCAGACGATATACCTGCCCTCGCGCTCCAGCCAGAAGCCTGAGGGGCGTCCATGGCCATCAGACGTCAGGAGCCTTGCGCCCTTCGGCAGGAGCGCCTTGTCTTCGAGATCCGGGTGGAGCACAAGCCGTTTCCCGAGCGCGCGCGCCAGGACCTTCCTCGAAACCTCCTCGATCCTCTCCTGCCCGCCCATTCCGGAGGTCACCACCAGGAGCGACCGCGAAAGCGCCAGCCGGACGGCGCCTTCGGCCTCTTTTTCGTCGGGCGCGACGAATGAAACCGCCATGAGCTCAAGCCCGAACTCCCCGAGGGAATCCGAAAGCGCCTGCATATAACCGCCGGACGGCTCCGCGCCGCCCGGCGTCCCGAGGCCGAATATTACCGCCTCCGCCCTCACGAGGCCAGCCTTACGATTATGCGCAGGGCAATATTCGCGTAAATGCCGGCGGCGATGTCGTCGAGCATAACGCCCCACCCGCCCCCTACGCGCCTGTCGATTGTCCGCGCCGGGAAGGGTTTCGTGATGTCGAAGAGCCTGAACAGGAAAAAACCGGCGGCCAGCCAGCGCCAGTTAAACGGGATGAGATAGAGGGTTACGAGCATGCCCGCGATTTCGTCTATTACAATCTTCCCGCAGTCCTTCTCGTTATATATGACCTCCGCCCGCCCGGCGGCCCATACGCCTGCGAAGAAGATGAAAACGGTCAGGAGGGTGTAGATTGTTCCGGAGAAGGAGCTGTGGCCTGAGATGACTGCCGGAAGGACGGCTATGCCCGCGCCGACCACGCTGCCCGCCGTGCCGGGAGCGACAGGAGAGTATCCGGCCCCCAGGCCGGAAGCGATAGCTATGACAATTTTATCGGCCATCCGATCGACTGGCCTCCCGAACCTCGTAAAAATCAAGGACTTATATTATCACCGGAGGGCGGCTTTGGTCAAGGACAAAGTGGCGGGCGGTGCGTCGGATGCGGCCCTGTTTCAGGGCCGGAGAGGGCTTTTTACCACGTCCGGGTTATGCCGGTCGTATTCGCCGTCGCGGAGGGCTACGAGGTATACCGTGTCCCGCCCGGTATTGGTGAAGGCGTGTCTTATCCCCGCCGGCAGGGGTCTTTATCCCAGAAATTCCCGGTTTATCCTGACGCCGATGTACCAGCCGATTATGCTCGCGGCAAAGCTGACGAATATCGCGGTCGTAAACCCGATGAAGTCGCCGAGCCACCAGCCGACCCAGCCCACGAGCGTCGATGTCATTAAAGGCATAAGGCGTTGCATAACTTAGCTCTCTTTCTGCCGTTCGCGGACGGCTCTCTCCACCTCGCGGCGGGCCTCTTTTTCCTTGAGGCTATCGCGCACGTCGTAGAGCTTCTTGCCCCTGGCAAGGCCGATTTCCAGCTTGGCCTTGTCTCCCTTGAAATACAGCTTGAGCGGGATAAGCGTATATCCCTTCTGCGTAAGCGAACCCAGGAGGCTCTTTATCTCCCGCTTGTGCAGGAGGAGTTTCCTGGTTCTCTCCGGGTCCAAGTTCCAGATATTGCCGTGGGAATACGGGGAGATATGGCAGCCGATTAGCCAGGCCTCCTCGCCCTTTATCTGGACGTATGAGTCCTTCATCTGCGCCCGGCCCTCCCGCAGGGACTTCACTTCAGTCCCCGTAAGGGAAATTCCGGCCTCGAAGGTCTCGTCGATGAAGAAGTCGTGGTAGGCCTTGCGGTTGGTGGTCACGGGCTTTATTTCGTCTTTCGGCATAAATGAAATTTATCACAAAGGCGGGAAATTAAAAAGGAATAAATACCGATTCCCCTTGCGCCCGCCAGTGGTTAGGTGTTAAAATTTGTGTTTCACCGCCTTGTTTTTTAATGGGTTAGGCGCTACGGAAGGGTTATATCTTATGCAGGACAAGCTTATCATCAAAGGGGCCAGGGAGCATAACCTCAAGAATATCGACGTGGAGATTCCGAGGGACAGGCTCGTAGTAATAACGGGGCTTTCCGGTTCCGGGAAGTCCTCGCTTGCGTTCGACACCATCTACGCCGAAGGACAGAGGCGATACGTCGAATCCCTCTCCGCGTACGCCCGGCAGTTCCTGGAGCAGATGGACAAGCCGGACGTGGACAGCATAGAGGGCCTGTCCCCGGCGATTTCCATAGAACAGAAGACGACATCGAAGAACCCGCGCTCCACCGTCGGCACCGTGACGGAGATTTACGATTACTTGAGGCTTCTTTTCGCCCGCATAGGGCACCCGTACTGCTACAACTGCGGCAAAGAGATAACGTCCCAGACCGTATCGCAGATGGTGGATAAGATAACGGCCATGCCGCCGGGGGCGAAGCTAAGCATACTGGCTCCCATCGTCAGGGGACGCAAGGGGGAGTACAGAAAAGAACTTTCGCAGATGAAAAAGGAGGGCTATGTCCGGGCGCGCATAGACGGGCAGGTCCGGGAACTCTCGGAGAATATAGCCCTCGACAAGAATAAAAAACACACCATAGAGATAATAATAGACAGGCTCGTCATAAAGGAGGGGATAGAAAAGCGGCTCGCGGACAGCCTTGAAATCGCCCTGAAGCTCTCCGAGGGCATAGTCGTAATATCGCCCGCCGACGCCGCCGGTCGACCGGCTTCGGGCGACATACTCTATTCCGAAAAGCTCGCCTGCATAGAGTGCGGCATATCCTATCCCGAGATGACGCCCAGGATGTTCTCGTTCAACAACCCGCACGGGGCGTGCCCGGAGTGCGACGGGCTGGGCGCGAAGATGGATATAGACCCGGACCTTGTCGTCCCGAACAAGGAGCTTTCGATACGCGAGGGCGCGGTAAAGCCGTGGTCTAAGCGCACCCAGGTGTTCTATTACCAGATGCTCGAGGCGCTTGCCGACCACTTCGGCTTTTCCCTTACGGCGCCCTGGAGGAAGCTCCCGAAGAAGGGTCAAGATGTAATCCTGTATGGCTCCAAGGGGGAAGAAGTCCGTTTCTGGTTCATGCGCGAGGGCAGGAAGCAGTTCTACAGCCGGGAGTTCGAGGGAGTGGTGAACAACCTCGCCAGACGGCACATGGAGACGGAGTCGGCCTACATACGCGAAGAGATAGAGGAATACATGGGCGCGCACCCCTGCCCGGTATGCAAGGGCGACAGGCTCCGGAAGGAATCCCTCGCCATAAAGGTGGGGGGGCGTAATATCTCCGAGGCGACGAGGCTCTCCGTGCGTGCGGCGCGGGATTTTTTTACCGCCCTTCCCCTGACGGACAAGGAATCGTTCATTGCGCAGAAGATACTGAAGGAGATAAACGAGCGGCTGGGATTCCTTGTAAATGTCGGGCTCGACTACTTGACGCTCGACAGGCGCGCCTCCACGCTCTCCGGCGGCGAGGCTGAGAGGATAAGGCTCGCCACTCAGATAGGCTCGTCCCTCATGGGTGTGTTGTATATCCTCGACGAGCCTTCCATCGGCCTGCACCAGCGCGA
>JAKAHE010000201.1 GCA_021815285.1 Nitrospirota bacterium | reverse complement strand
GTAAAGGAACTGATAGCCGCCCAGCCGGAGATTCTGAAAGGCTGGCCTGCTCCCGAAGATAACGCAAAAACGGCAAGAAAAGGAAGAGGCGCGGCTTGAAGCGGCTTATTGTAAATGCCGACGATTTCGGGATGGCCCAGTCCGTCAACGATGGAATAATCAAGGGCCATCAAGACGGGATTATCACTTCCACTTCTTTCATGGCCGGGGCGAAATCAGCCGAACACGCCGCGGAACTCGCAAAGAATAATCCCTCGCTTGGCGTCGGCATTCATCTCTGTCTGACGCTGATAAGACCGGTTGCCGGCCCGGCAGATATCCCGACACTCGCGCCGGACGGCATGCTCCCCGGCGGCCCGTTTTCCCTCATGGCGCGCCTTGCATCAGGCAGGATAAAAAAGCGCGAAATCGAATCTGAGCTTCGCGCCCAGATAGAGCGGACGCTTGCTCTCGGCATAGCGCCGGACCATATCGACGGCCACCAGCACGCGCATATGATGCCTGGGGTGTTCGACATCGCGCTGAAGCTTGCGGAGGAATATAACATCCCAGCCATGCGCTATCCGGTGGGGCGCCGGTCGACCGGCTGCAGAGCAACCGGCTTCAGGATGTTTGAGAAGCTAATTCTCGAAGGCATATCAAGGAGAAACAGGCACGCAATCGAGGAAGCCGGCATAAAAACCCCGGATTGTTTTTTCGGCCTTGTCGAGACCGGCACGCTCTCGCGGGATTCACTCATAAACATCCTTGAATATCTGCCGGACGGCACGAGCGAGATCATGTGCCATCCGGGGCTTCCGAGCGAAACCCTGGCCGAGGCAGGCTGGGGCAAGGGCTGGGGTATGGAGCTTGCGGCGGTGACTGACGGAAGTGTAATAAAATTAATCGATGAAAAAGAAATAGAACTGATAAGCTACAGGAATTAACCGCCAATATCCCCCAGTTCGTATTGAATAATGGAGAGCGCCGCAAGACCAGCCGTCTCAGTGCGGAGTATCCTCGGCCCAAGACCTGCCCTGACGAATCCTGCCGCCTCGGCCTCCAACGCTTCGTCGTCTGTAAACCCGCCCTCTGGTCCGACAAGTATGGCGATGCTGTTAACCGCGCCGCATCCGTTTAGAATCTCGCGCAGGCCGTGCGTATCGCCCTCGTAAAAAATAATCTTCAGGTCGTAACGACTTGCGCGCTCCAGAAACATCGGCAGATCCATAAAACACGAAATCTCCGGCACGGACACCCTGCCGGACTGCCTTGACGCCTCGACGGCGATTTTCCTCAGGCGGGATATTTTTTTCCCCGCATCTGCCGCATCGGGCCTTTTCACGGAACGCTCAAGGATTACCGGCGTTATTTCCGCCGCGCCAAGTTCCGTCGCCTTCTGCACCACGTATTCGAGCTTTTCAGACTTGGGCGCGCCCTGTCCGAGCAGGATATGGAGGCGGGAATCCCTTGCATTTTCCAGAATCTCTGTTATGGAAACTTCGGCTGATCTCTGGTTTAAGGATTTTATGATTCCGGAGTATTCGCGGACGCCGTCGAAAAGAGTTATGGAATCGCCTGGATTCATCCGAAGAACGCGGAGGAGTTTTTTCGCGTCGCCTTCCGGGAGCGTCGCGGAGTATTCTTTTATTCTTCCCGGTTCTATGAAAATTCTTGCCAATTCACCCTCTCCCCGACCCTCTCCCATCAATGGAGAAGGGGGATAGAGCTATTCTGAAGCCGTGCCGATAAGTTCCTTGACTTTTTCCCAGAAGCCCTTGCCGATTGGGTTGTTGTTGTCCTTCCTGGAGATGGACTCGAACTCACGCAAAAGCTCTGTCTGCCGGGCGGTCAAGTTGGTCGGAGTCTCAACAATCACGCGCACGTTCTCGTCACCAACCCCATATCCGCGCACATTCGGGATTCCCTTGCCCTTCAGCCTGAATATCTTGCCCGTCTGCGTCCCCGGCGGGATTTTAAGCTTCATCTTTTCCTTAAGCGTCGGCGCCTCTATCTCTCCGCCGAGCGCGGCGGTGGTAATGCTGATCGGTATCTCGCACCATATATCGTCCCCATCGCGGACAAATAGCGGATGCTCCTTCACCTTTATCACGATGAAGAGATCTCCGTGCGGCCCGCCGTGCAGTCCGGGCTCGCCCTCGCCTGAAAGCCTCAGCCTGCTTCCCGTCTCCACGCCCGGCGGGATTTTCACCGTCATCGTCTTTTCGCGCTCGACTGTTTTGGCCCCCTTGCACTCCGGGCACGGGTCCGTGATAACCTGACCTTCGCCCCTGCACACGGGGCATGTCCTGGCGATTGTAAAAAATCCCTGGTTCATTCTCTGCTGGCCGGTGCCGCGACAGGCGGAACACGTCTTCGGGTGCGTGCCGGGTTTGGCCCCGCTCCCGTTGCACGTCGGGCACGTCTCCGTCTTCGGGATGCGTATCTCGGTCTCTTTGCCGAACGCCGCGTCCTCGAAAGAGATTGTCATGTTGTAACGGAGGTCTGCGCCCCTTGCGACATGCGCGCGCCCGTGGCCAGCGGCGGCTCCGAAGAAGTCTCCGAAAATATCTCCGAAAACGTCGCTGAAATCTCCGCGCCCGCCGAAGCCTCCGCCCCCGAATCCGCCCATGCCCTCGACGCCCGCGAAGCCGTACTGGTCGTAAGCCGCGCGCTTCTGCGGGTCGGAGAGAACTTCGTAGGCTTCCGTCGCCTCCTTGAACTTCTCGGAGGCCTCCTGGTGGTTCTCCGGGTTTTTGTCCGGGTGGTGCTTCATCGCAAGACGGCGGTAGGCCTTCTTTATCTCCGTCTCGTTCGCGTTTTTATGTATGCCGAGTATTTCGTAGTAGTCGCGCTTGGGCAAGTTTTATTTCCTTGTATTATCGATAAAATTGTAGCCGCCCGATTTATCGGGCGCTTTAAAAACGCTCCATAAATGGAGCAGCTACACAAACCGCAAACATAAGCCCAGCCCCACGTAAGGGCCGGGCTTGAATATTATCTCACAGTATGGCCGCTAATTCAACCTTACTTCTTCTCCTCGAATTCCGCGTCCACAACCTTCTCGCCGCCGGTGGAGCCTCCCGATTCGCCGCCAGCCTGTTCGCCCGCGCCGGATTCCGGGCCGGGCTGAGCGCCGCCTGCGCCCTGAGCGCCGGCCTTCTTGTATATCTCTTCGGCCAGCTTGTGCGAGACGTTCGAGAGCTTCTGCATCGCGTTCCTGATGGCCTGCACGTCCTCGCCGTCCTTCGCCTTCTTCGCCTCTTCGATTGCGGACTGGATATCCGCCCTCTCGCTCTCGGAGATTTTGTCGCCGTAATCCGTGAGCGATTTTTCGATGGAATAAATCAGCGTGTCGGCTTCGTTCCTGACTTCGACGAGTTCTTTCTTTTTCTTGTCCTCTTCCGCGTGAGACTCTGCGTCCCGCACCATCTTCTTTATCTCCTCTTCGGAGAGGCCGGAGGACGCGGTAATCTTTATCGACTGCTCGCGCCCGGTGCCGAGGTCTTTCGCGCTGACATGCACGATGCCGTTCGCGTCGATGTCGAACGTAACCTCGACCTGCGGCATCCCGCGCGGCGCGGGCGGTATGCCTACAAGCTCGAAACGCCCGAGCGTCTTGTTGTCCGCCGCCATCTCGCGCTCGCCCTGGAGGACGTGTATCGAGACCGCGGTCTGGTTGTCCGCCGCCGTGGA
>JAKAHE010000200.1 GCA_021815285.1 Nitrospirota bacterium | reverse complement strand
AGGGGCGTCGGGCGTAGGAAAAAGCACGCTTCTGCACCTAATAGGAGCGCTGGACAAACCTACGTCCGGCCAGGTTCTCTACGACGGCAGGGACATCTTCGGAATGCCTGACAGGGAGCTTGCCTCCTTCAGGAACAGGAATATCGGGTTCGTGTTCCAGTTTCACCACCTCCTGCCGGAGTTCTCCGCTCTTGAGAACGTCCTGATACCGTCCATGATAGGCGGTATCGACCCGAAGGCGGCAAGGCTCAGGGCCGAGGCGCTTCTTGAGGAAGTAGGGCTTTCCGGGCGTCTTTCGCACAGGCCGGGAGAGCTTTCCGGTGGTGAACAGCAGAGGGTGGCAATCGCCAGGGCGCTGATGTCTGAACCCAGGGTAATGCTCGCGGATGAACCGACCGGCAACCTCGATACGCATACCGCCCAGTCGGTGCACGAGCTTTTAAAGAAGCTGAACCGCCAAAAGGGCCTCACTTCCATAATCGTTACGCATAACGAGAAGCTTGCCGGAATGGCCGACAGGACCATTCGGATGGTGGACGGGATTATATATCGCCCATAGGCGCCTTGGCCAATATTTCCTGGACGGTCGTTATACCTGCGTTAACCTTGTCAATCGCGTCCTCGAACAATGTCCTCATCCCATTCGCCCGCGCCGATTTCCATATGTCTTCTTCAGAGGCTTTTTTTGCAATAAGGTTTCTCAAGCCCCTGTCCAGGGCGAGGTATTCGAAAATCCCAACCTGCCCGTAATATCCTGTTCCGTGGCACTTATGACAGCCCGCGCCGCTGAAAGTCTTTTTGATTGCCGGCAGGCTGTAAGCAGCATCGTTCTGTTCCGCATCCTCTCTTTTGCAGTATGGGCATATCCTCCTGACAAGCCTCTGCGCGAGCACGCCTGTAAGCGAGGAGCCGACGAGATACGACGGTATGCCTATATCGATAAGCCTGGTTATGCTCGACACCGTGCTGTTGGTATGAAGCGTCGAGAGCACAAGATGCCCAGTCAGGGAAGACTTGACCGATATGTCCGCAGTCTCCATATCGCGTATCTCGCCCACCATGATTATGTCCGGGTCCTGCCTGAGGACTGAGCGCAGCACGTTCGGGAAAGTAAGCCCTATAGCCTCGTTTATTCCAACCTGCGTGACGCCGGAAAGACGGTACTCTACAGGCTCCTCAATTGTCACAACGTTTTCCTTCTCCGAGCGCACCTGCTGGAGTATCGCATAAAGCGTAGTGCTCTTCCCGCTCCCGGTGGGGCCTGTAATAAGCATAAACCCCTGCGGTCTTGAGAGAGCGCTCAGGAGCGGCTCCTTTATGCCCTCAGGGAAACCTATCTGGTCGAGCGATATCAGCCCCTTGCTCTTGTCCAGGAGGCGTATGACGACCTTCTCACCATAAAGCGACGGGAGCGTCGATATGCGCAGGTCTACTTCTCTGTCTGAGAGCTTCAGCTTGCTTGTCCCGTCCTGCGGCAGGCGCCGGTTAGTTATGTCCATGTCCGCGATAATCTTTATGCGCGATATGACATAGTCCTTTATCCTGCGAGGGATTGTCAGGGCCTCGCTCAGGTCTCCGTCAACGCGGTAGCGGACAGCGATATTGTCTTCGCGCGGCTCGATATGTATGTCCGACGCGCGCATTTTTACCGCCTCTACGATTATCATAGTCACGAGCTGTATTATCGGCGGGGTTTCGGACAGTTTGTAGAGCGACTGGACGTTCACGACCTTTTCGTCTGAACGGTCGCGCAGGAACTCGGCGTCTTCGTAGGACTTTATCGAGTTCATCAGGCGAAAGACCTTCTCCTTTACCTGGTAATTTTTTTCGATGCAGTCGAGGATACTTTTCTCTGAGGCGATGGCTGGAATAATCTCGCATCCGGTCTTGAATCTTATCTCTTCTATCGTATGGTAGTCCAGCGGGTCGGCCATCGCGAGCGTAAGCCTTCGCGCCTTGAGCCGCACCGGGAATACCTTGTTCTTCTCCGCGTCCTCATGTGAGATCATATTCAGCGCGTCATGGTCGGCTTCGATGGACTGCAAGTCAACCGAAGGAATTTTGAGCTGAATGGAAAGCGCGCTCACAAGGCTTTTCTCGCTTACAAAGCCGAAGTCCGTCAGGACTCTGCCGATTCTCGCCTTCCCTGTTTTCTGGAACGAAAGGGCCTTAATGAGGTTTTCCCGCGAGAGCGCCATTTCCTCAACCAGCATTTCGCCAAGGTGTTTTCGCATACAGAACCTCGCTGCGGATTCTTCACTGCGCTCAGAATGACCGATTTTCCCCGGATTTATTTAAGTTACAGGACTTCTCTGGAAGGAACTTCTACTTTTCGCGCTTGATAATATTTATTATTCTCTCCGCGGCGTCGCTGACATCGGCGGGTAATCCGACATCCAGCCCCTTTTCCTGAAGCTCCTTGAAAAGCTCCACGAGTATTGGGAAATCGAGCCTTGCGTGTTTATAGTAATCCGTCCGGGAGAAAAGCTCCGCCGGAGTATCCCGAACCATTATACGGCCCCCCTCGCCCAGGACGTAAACGGAGTCCGCCATCTGGCTTACAATATTTATGTCGTGCGTTGACATCAGAATGGACATGCCCCATTTCTGGTTCAGCCGGTTCAGGAGAGCGGCAAGTTCTTTTCTGGACATCGGGTCGAGCCCCTCGAAAGGCTCGTCGAGCACAAGAAGCTCAGGCTTCAGCACCAGCGCCCCCGCGAGCGCGACTTTTCTTTTTTCTCCGCCGCTTAAATAGTGGCACAGTTTCTTTCTGATATTGCTTATCCCAAGCTCGCTCAGCGCCTCGTCAACGAGGTGTTCAATCCCGTGCTGCGGGTAGCCGTAGTTCCTCGGCGCAAACGAGACGTCTTCTTCGACCGTTGGCGCGATAATCTGGTCCTCCACGTTCTGGAGCACTACGCCAATCTTCTCTCTTATTTTATCAAAATCCTTGGAAGGGTCGTGCCCGAATACCTTTATGTCTCCCTTGTCCGCCTTTAAAAGCCCCAGGATATGGAACAAAAGTGTAGTCTTTCCGCTACCGTTCGGGCCGATTATAACGACCCTCTCCCCCCTCCGGACGACAAAATCGAGCCCGCAGAGATAAACCTCAGTGGAATCCGGGTATACATGCCTTACACAGCTTATGCGGACGATTTCTTCCAAAACCTGAGGGCCTCCATTGACGCAAGATAGATTATAACAAGAATTAAAATTGCAATACCGTTCCCGGAAAAAGGGCCTTTTTTTAAAATAGCCGCCAGCAGAAAGACCGCGGTGATGGACAGGTAAGGCATGTCCCGAAGACCCGGCCTTGAGATTTTCTTATCCGCGCTCAGCTTGCCGCTGTAGCCCCGTATGGACATGACGTCGTAGAGCCTCTGGCTCTTCTCATATGCAAGTATGAAAAGCATCCCGACACCTGCGGCCATATTTGAGTAGTTTTTTACCAGGCGCCTGGGGCCAATCCCCCCGCGCAGCCTCAGGGCTGTCAGAAAATTGTTCATTAGCCCAAGCAGTATAAAAAAGGAGCGGTACGTCATGAAAATCCCGTCTCTTATAACCTGCGGCATCCAGCGGCCCGCGAGGCTTACGACCTCAGTAAACGGAGTCGTCGAAATAAGAAGTATCATGGCGGAGGCGGCGGTAATAGCCTTAAGAACAATTGTTACCGGCAATATCCAGCCGCCTGACGTTAGGCT
>JAKAHE010000019.1 GCA_021815285.1 Nitrospirota bacterium | reverse complement strand
CTCCAAGACCGCAAAATTCATTCCCAAACTGCTTTATTGCCGCCGTGCAGGGACTGGCCGCGCTCGCTCAAAGCACCCGGTTCAGACCAAATTACGCCTGCCAATCAATCCCGCTATAAAAATCAAACCCCGCCTGAAAAAGACGGGGTTTGTCAACAGTCTGAGGGTTGGGGAGTTCCCGGATTTTTTCATTTCAGGGGTGCTCCAGGGAGCCCGAAACAGGCACAAGGCGCATCAGGTCTGCCTGGCTGACGCCGGAATGCCAGTGGCCCGTGGCGAGCGCAAGGAGATATACGCAGAGGAAAACTCCAAGAATCCCCGCCGCGAGCCCCGGGCCTGAGAGCGCGAAAATTTTGTGCCGCGTCCCGTAGGAAACGGCTCCTTCCGGGCATACGGACGCGCATCTCTGGCAGGATGTGCATTCAGGAGAAAATATCCGCTCTTTTTTGTCCACCGGCAGGCTCGCCGGGCATTCGCGCGCGCACCTCCCGCAGCCGACGCATCTGTCTTTATCGCGCCTTATGCCGAACGGGGAGACAAGGGACAACAGCCCCAGCAGCGCCCCGTACGGGCACAGATACCTGCACCAGAAACCCTTCAAAAACATGGACAGTACAGCCAGGATTATTATCACGTCCAGCGCGAGCGCGGAAATATCCGTGAAGAACATAAGCATTTTTATGTCCGCGACCTTCCAGTAATCGCTGCCCAGAAAGCCGCTCAAAACGGCCCTGTCCATATTTATGACTATTACCCAGAAAAAAAACAGGAGGACGATATATTTCAGCGACCGTAGCGGGTAATCAAACCAGAACGGCAGGGAAAGCTCGCGCCTGAAGAAACGCTTCCAAGGCTGCCTCAGCCAGCCGGATATCAGACCTATCGGGCATATCCAGCCGCAGAAGCTTTTTCTGAACACTACGGATACGGCGATTGCGCCTATGAAGATGAACATGGCCGCCGGATGCGCCGGATGAATATGGCCCGTTACAAGCCAGTATTTCAGGCTTGTCAATGCGCCGATGGGCAGGAAGCCCTCGACGCCGTCGGGGTGGGGAGGATGGGCGCTTGCAGGCGCGGAGCCGTCAAGACCGTATGATACGGCGAACCGCCACAGCTGAAAGCCCAGGTACAGGATAAACAGAAAAAAGCCCCACTGGACTATCTGTCTGTATGTCCGTGGGGCAGGTTTCATATATGAATCTTACAGTATCGCAAGACCGATTGAAATGACTAATGTCAGCTTTTGTTCTATTCCCTTTCCTGTATTGCCCGGACCGGGCAGGCCGGGACGCACGCGAGGCAGAGTATGCACTTGTCCTCCTCGTAGTCAAGCGTCCAGTCGCGGTCGAGCTCAAGCGCGCCGGTCGGGCATACGGCGGTGCAGGCCCCGCAGTCCACGCAGGAGTCCTTCTCCACGGAAAGCCCGGTCGCAAGCGGGTAGACGATTACCTGCTGGTCCTTCAGCCACTTTATCCCCTGCTCGATATTATGCTCCAGTCCGGACAGCTCAAGCGACATCCTGCCCTCGTCCGGGGTAACCTTCGCCTGGAGGATATTCGTCACGAGGTCGAAATCCTTTACGAGCCTGTATGTAATCGGCTGGTCGAGCTGCCAGCGCTGGAACGTAAGAACCACTCTCTGTTTAGCCATATTTAAAACTCCTTTCTATGAAGAAACCGCCTCAGCCTTCGGCGGGACGATATTGAGCGGCTTGAACGAGCAGTCGCCCGCAAGCGGCCTGACGGGCGCGCTCAGCGTAAACTGTCCGCCCTCTATCCAGTCCTTCAGCACTCCGGCAATCTCTCTCGCCCTCTTGAGCGAGCTTAGCGGAGCGGTCTGGACTTCCTTCCCGTTCACGGTAATCTTTCCGCTTCTGAGCTCCGCATAGCTGAAACGCCCGAAGGAAGGCTTGGCGCGGTTCTCTACGCTGTAATCCACCGCCGTTGCGAATATCTCGTCGTTGCCCGTGCAGACGAACCTCGCCATCTCCTCGTCCAGGACCGGAATGGGAATACCGACGCCAACAAAGAGCGATATGCCGTATTTGTAGTAATAAGCGCCCCGGATATAGCGCGTGGACATGGCCTTCATGTCGCCTATCAGCGACAGCGTACCCGCGGGCGCGAGAGGAAATCCGTTATCGCCCCTGGCCTGCTTCGGGTTGTGCTGCGTGCCCTCCCATGCGACGAACCCCTGCGCCCCCCCCAGGAAAATCTTCGTGCCGACACCGATTGTCCTGTAGAGCGGGTCGTTCAAAAGCGGGGAGAGTTCCCCGGACGTGGAATAGGTCGCGTTCCCGAAGTTCGGGAGCAGTATTCCCATGTAGGTATTGAGCGTCCGCTCCGAGGAGTTCACGGCTATGTTATAGTTCTGGTAGGCGTTTCTGGGGTTGAACAGAAACGCCTGGTTTATGGACTCAAGCGAGATCTCCGTCTCTATCTCGCGCCTGGGGTAGCAGTCCGTCCCGTAGGATACCGCCCTGAGCGTTACGGTCTTACCGGCTATCAGGTCTTCTATCAAGTGCCCGCCGCCGTAATCGAAACCCGCCTTCTCCGAGAGCTCCGTAGCGCCGATATATGCGTCCACCGCGGCAAGCCCGGCGAAAACCGGCACGTCGTTTATCCACACCTTCTGCATTTTTATCGGCGGGTCGGAGTGGCCGAAGTTCAGGAACGCGCCGGAGGAACACATCGGGCCGAATGTGCCGGTGGTTACGACATCCACGGTCTCCGCGACGTGCTTAACCCCCTTCTCCCTGCCGAGCGCCACCACCTCCTCCGCCGTGAGCACAACCGCCTGGCCCTTCCGTATTTTTTCGTTTATTTCCTCGTAGGTCTTCAAATCAACCTCCTTATCTGGCAATAAAATCCCGAATGTTAATCCCTATATGCCCTGGAACCGCTTCCGGCTCCAGGCTTCGCATTATACATAGCATGAAGACACCTCCTTAGGGTAAAATAAAACCCCCTCCCGGACTGCAAGAGGGGGTAAATTGAAAAAAGCCGTGTTCCCCCCTTATCTCCCTCCGGTCTTTACCGGAGCTGGAATTGGCACCTTGGCGAATCCGCCAGGTTGCCGGGCTTCAAAGGGCCAGTCCCTCCGCCAGCTCTGGATAAGGTGAGTTTATGTATATCAAAAGGATAGTGGAGTTGTCAAGAATTTTTCCCTGTATGCATGATAAATATTTCAGGCATTCGGGCTTTATACCCACCTAACCCGGCTTCTTTGCCGTTCCCGCCCGGCTTTATACATGCCGGGGCAGGCTCCGGCGGGAATCCTGCGACTTTTGCTCTTGACTTTTAAAGGTTTTCAGGATAATTTATGGGTTCGTGCCGGAGTGGTGAAACTGGTATACACGCTAGGTTCAGGACCTAGTGGGCGCAAGCCCATGGGGGTTCAAATCCCCCCTTCGGCACCAAAATTTTCTTGCAAAATCAATTAGTTGCATTCACGCGACAGGCAGCTTCCGTTAGAAAATCGATAATTTTATATATCTCGCCGGGTGCTTCTTGAAGTCCAGCACGAGCGCGTCCGCATCCTCAAAGAACTTGTTCGCGTTATTGTAAAGCCTGTCGTCCGTAAGTATCTTACCTGCGCTCCCCTGCCCGCTCTGCACCTTTGCCATTATGGAATCGAGCCTTTTCGAGACGCGCTCCACGCGGTCGTAAAGCTCCTTGTCCGAGGAGATGCGGGAGATGCTGCCGGTGTTCAGGTTATTCACGAGCGTCCTGGCTTCTTCCGAGACGTCCTTGAGGTTTACCGACACATCGCTCAGGTTTTTGTAGAACGATTCGTCCTCCGAGAGCCTTGCAAAACTCCCGGTATCGAGGTTATTCACCAGTTCCTTCGTCTTTGCCGACACATCGACAAGGTTATTGTAGAGCTCCGGGTTGTTGACAAGCTGGCCCAGGCTTCCCTTGCCTTTTCCGGCGCTCCGCGTGAGGTCCTGGAGGCTCGCCGAGGCCGCGGCCAGCCGCTCGTAAAGCCTTGGGTCTTTCAACATGAGTCCGAACGTTCCCTTGCCGTTGTTTACCTCACCCAGCATCTCCCTGAGCTGCCCCAGGACGGCGTTTATGCTCTCAAGCCCGGATGCGGCGCCGGCCATTACGGAAGACAGCCGGCTCTGCTGGACGTTCTTCAGCACGGAGCCGGGCGGCAGGACGGCATATTGCGGGCTGCCTATGGATATATCAATGTATTTGTCGCCCAGAAGCCCTATGGTGCGTATTGCGACGAAGGAGTCATGGCGTATCCTGTCCATGTATTTTTTCTGTATGCTGAGTTTTATAACCAGTTCCCTGTCGCCGGGGTTCTTCGGCAGCATAATGTCCTGCACGTTGCCCACCTCTATGCCCGCAAGCCTGACGATGCTGCCTATCTTGAGGCCGTAGGAGTTGTCCATCCGCACATACAGCGTGTAGCGCTTTGCGAAAAACGACGTCCTGCCGCCTACCTGCAATATCCCGACCGCGAGGAGGATGAACGCTATTATTATGATTATCCCGGTCTTGAGTTCCGACCAGGACATGCTCCTGCTGCTCTTCATCCGGCGCCTCCGTTTACAGAACCCGCGCGGGAACCGCCAATCCCCGCGCCGATTGAATGGTTGATGAACTCCCTGACGCAGTCATTGCCGGACGCCGGGAGTCCTTCCGCCTTGCCGGTATAGCAAACTTCGCCGTCGTGCAGAAAGGCCATATAATCCGCAACCTCGAACGCGAGCGGGATGTCGTGCGTTACCACGACGGATGTGACGCCCTGCTCCTCCTTCAGCCGTTTTATGAGGTTCGTAATGTTATGTGAATTAAGCGGGTCGAGCCCCGCGGTCGGCTCGTCGTAGAGCATTATTGCCGGCGAGGCGACAATCCCGCGCGCGATGGCGACACGTTTTTTCATCCCGCCGGAAAGCTCGGATGGCATCTGGTCTATCGATTCCTCCAGGCCCACGAACCTCAGGCTCCGCCGAACTTTTTCCTCTATCTCTTCGTCGGAGAAACCGCCTTTTTCGATAAGCCTGTATGCCACGTTCTCGCCGACCGTCATGGAATCGAAAAGCGCCCCGGCCTGGAATACCATGCCCATCTTCGCCCTTACCTCGAGCAGGCGTTCCTCCGGAAAATCCGTGATGTCTTCTCCGTCCACGAATACGCGCCCGGAATCCGGCTTCAGAAGGCCGAGTATAAGTCTCAGCGCGGTCGTCTTCCCTGAGCCGGAGGCGCCCAGTATAACGCCCGTCTCGCCGCGCCTCAAGTGGAAGCTTACGTCCTTCAAGACCTCGGAGCCGCCGAGGGCAAGATATATGTTTTCGAGACGTATCATTTTTATTCTGTTCAGAACAGATACACGAACACCTTTGTCAGAAAGAAGTCTATCACCAGTATCGATATGGAGGAGTACACCACGCTCTGGGTGGTGCTCCTGCCGACGCCCATCGTGCCGCCGTGCGTCCGGAGGCCCTGGTAGCTCCCTGTCATCGCTATGATAAACCCGAAGAAAACCGGTTTTACAAGGCCCAGCATTATATCCCGCAGAGACAGTATGTCGAACGACGACCGCCAGTAGAACATCGGGTCTATATTGAACTGGCTCACGGCGATAAAAAAACCTCCCGCCATGCCTATGGAATCCGAGATTATCGTCAGCAGCGGGAGCATCAGCATACACGCGAGAAGCCTCGGCACGACAAGCTTCTTTATGGGGTCGGAGCCTTCGACGCGCATCGCGTCTATCTGCTCCGTGTCCACCATAGAGCCTATCTCCGCCGCTATGCCGGAACCGACCCTCCCCGCGACCATAAGCGAGGAAAGCACCGGCCCCAGCTCCCGCACCATCGAAAGGGCCACGAGCTTGCCTATGTATATCGTCGCGCCGAATATCGAGAGCTGGATTGCGCTCTGGAGAGAGAGCACCATCCCCGTGAAAAGCCCCGTCAGGAGAATAATGGGAATGGAGCCTACGCCTATCTCGTCCATCTGAAAGAGTATCTCGCCAATGTAGCGCGGCCTCCTGAATATTCCGGAGATGGCCTTCATCGAAAGGCCGTAGAAATCCTGGACCCTGAATGCCACGCTCTTCGCCCGGCCTTCTATGAAATCGGCGGGATTCTCCGGCAGGTCGAAAGGCAGGGGCATAGAACTACTCCTTTATCAGGACGGCGCGCGCAGGCGCGCCGTCCCCGCCGATAATCTTGAGCGGAAGACACGCGAGGGTATAATCCCCCGGAGCTACGTCCGAGAGATTCAGCCCTTCGACTATGACTATGCCGCCGCCCAGGAAAAGCCTGTGGACGGCGTGGTCAACGCTATGGAATTTCTCTATGGAAAGGTAATCTATCCCGACGAGTTTTACGCCCGCTCGTTTCAGAAACTCAGCCCCGTCCGGAGCAAGGCGCGCAAAATCCTTCCGGAAGACCGGATCTTCGCAGAAGCTTGAGTTCCCGGTTTTAAACAGCACGCGAACCGCCCCTTCGACTCCCGCTCCGGAAAGAAAATTTCCGTCTATCTCGCTCACCGGCGCCTCGACGACCCTTGCCGGGCCTACGAGGGCGTCGAGCGGCAGAAGGTCAGCCGCCTTGCCGTCGGGGAAGAAGTGAAACGGCGGGTCGATATGGGTCCCGGTATGCGAGCCCATGCAGTACCTGGAAATATTTGCGGATGAACCGGCCCCTATTGTCTTCTCGCGCGTTATCTCGACGCCGGGGTCTCCGGGATACGTCAGCATCCCGTTTTTTATGCCCATCGATATGTCGTATATTTTACGCATACCTTATGCCGACTCCACGAACCTGTGCGCCTCGAACGCCGCCAGGGCACCGTCGCCGACCGCCGTCGCCACCTGCCTGAGAGGCGTCTCCCGGCAGTCTCCGACGGCGAATACGCCCATGGTCGAGGTCATCAGAAGCCTGTCCGTAACTATAAAACCGTAATCGTCTTTCTTCACGTCGATAAAATCCGTATTAGGGCTTATGCCGACGAATACGAATACACCGTCAACCTTAAGTTCTTCCTTCTCGCCCGTAACCGTGTCTGAGAGCACAACGCCCTGGACCCCCATCACGTCCCCTTTTACCTCCTCCACGACCCTGTTCAGGTGCAGTTCCATGCCCGGCTGGGAGAACACCTTGTCCTGCGTAATCTTCTCGGCCCTGAAGGCGTCCCGGCGATGCACCAGGTGGACTTTTTTTACAATCTTGGACAGAAAAAGCCCCTCCTTCAGGGCGGCGTCCCCTCCGCCGATTACCGCGACCTCGCGCCCCTTGAAGAAAAACCCGTCGCACGTCGCGCAGAACGACACCCCGCGCCCGATAAACTCCGCCTCCCCGGGCACGCCGAGGCGCTTCGGCCTGGCTCCCGTGGATACTATAACGGTCTTCGCGGACAGAACGCCCTCTGAGGTTACGACCTCCTTATGCGTCCCCTTGTCATGCACCCGGGTCACTTCTGCGAATTTTATCTCCAGCCCCAGACCACGGGCCTGCTCCTCGAAGAGCTTCATAAGCTCGATGCCGTTTATGCTCTTGAAACCGGGGTAATTTTCTATCGCGTCGGACATGCATATCTGCCCGCCGATACCCATCTTCTCCAGGAGCACGGTCTTGAGATTGGCCCTCTGCGCGTAGATTCCCGCCGTAAGTCCTCCCGGCCCGCCGCCGATTATTATGAGATCGTACATGTCGCTCTTCCTCCCTGTTTTTTAAGGGAGCATTTTATCTTTAATAAACACCGGTTTCAAGGCCAAAAACAGGTGCGACAGGCCAACAGCCGGAAACCATAATGCAATCCTGCGCCTCACTGCCCCCCATGCCGGCCGCGTTTTAAGAATTATATCATAATTATGCCTTGAAACTCCGCGTCCGATATGATATTTTTTATATTTACGCATACTTGGGGGAACAATGAAAATAACACTACACGAAGTGGAGCATGTCGCCAGTCTTTCGCGGCTGTCGTTCTCGGGCGAAGAGACGGAAATCTTTACCCGGCAGCTCGACTCAATACTCTCTTACGTAGACAAGCTAAACGAGCTGGATACGACAGGAATAGAGCCGACATCGCACGTTCTGCCGATAAAGAACGTAATGAGAGCGGACGAAGTCGGGCAGTCGCTTTCTCCGGGCGAGGCGCTTTCAAACGCCCCGGACCGTGCTGGTGATTTATACAGGGTGCCGAAGATCATAGAATAGCGAGGTTTTAATTGTTCAGAATCATGCTCCGTTCCAAGATACACCGGGCTACCGTTACCGACTCGAACCTCGAATACGAGGGGAGCCTGACACTCGACGAAGACCTCATGGACGCGGCGAAGATGGTCCCGTACGAGCAGGTGAGCGTCTCCAATCTGAATAACGGCGAGCGTTTCACTACATACGTCATCCCGGGCAAACGCGGCTCCGGCACGGTATGCCTGAACGGCCCAACGGCCCGGAAGGGCGCGGTGGGCGACAAGGTGATAATATTCTGCTACGAGGGATTCACCGAGGAAGAGATGAGGACCTTCAAGCCTACGATAGTAAAGGTGAATTCAAAAAACGCCGTCGAGAGATAATCCGGAGAGAAAATTTTGGAACTTCACAGCCTTACGCTCCACGAGCTTCGGGATCTGATAATAAAAAGAGAGATAACCGCAAAGGATGCGGCATTTGCATATACCCGCCGGATAGGGCAGGTCGAGCCTGACGTCAACGCCTTCCTGACCCTGACGCCGGGTAAAACGATAGAAATGGCGGAAAAGGCAGATAAGATTTTGAATGGCGTACAGCCTGGGGCCGGCCTGCCCGCCCTTCTCGGAATTCCGATTGCCGTAAAAGACAACATGTGCACGAAGGGGATAAAGACCACCTGCGCGTCGAGGATGCTCGAGAACTTTGTCCCCCCTTACGAGTCCACCGTTACGGCAAAACTACAGGCCGCGGGCTATATCCTGCTCGGCAAGACTAACATGGACGAGTTCGCAATGGGGTCGTCCACGGAGAACTCCGCGTTCGGCGCGACGAAAAACCCCTGGGACTTAAGCCGCATCCCCGGCGGCTCCTCCGGCGGCTCGGCGGCGGCTGTCGCGGCTGACATGTGCGCGGCGGCGCTCGGTTCGGATACCGGCGGCTCCATACGCCAGCCCGCGTCCTGCTGCGGCGTCGTGGGCCTGAAGCCGACGTACGGGCGGGTATCGCGCTATGGCCTCGTCGCGTTCGCATCGTCGCTCGACCAGATAGGCCCCGTCACGAAGGACGTTGAGGACTGCGCGATAATGATGAACGTCATCGGCGGGCATGACGCTCTCGACTCGACTTCAGCCGATGTGGCCCTTCCCGATTTCACGGCAAACCTGAAAGACGGCATCAAGGGCCTCAAGATTGGCATGCCGAAAGAATATTTCGTCGAGGGCGGAATCGACAAAGATGTATACGCCTCGATGATGGAGGCGGTGAATGTATTGAAGTCCCTCGGCGCGGAGATAAAGGAGACTGCGCTCCCGCACAGCGGCTACGCCATCGCAACGTATTACATCCTTGCGACTTCCGAGGCGTCCTCCAACCTCGCGCGCTACGACGGGGTGAAATACGGCTACCGCGCGAAGGAATTCGACGACCTGCTCGACATGTACAAGAGGACGCGCTCCGAGGGCTTCGGGCCGGAGGTCAAGCGCAGGATAATGCTCGGGACTTACGCATTATCATCCGGCTACTATGAAGCGTATTATAAAAAAGCCCAGCAGGTCAGGACGCTCATCAAGCGGGATTTCGACGAAGCCTTCAGGGACGTGGACATTATAATCACGCCGACGTCTCCCACGCCCGCGTTCAAGCTTGGCGAAAAGACCGCAGACCCGCTCCAGATGTACTTGAGCGACATCTTCACGATAAGCGTGAACCTCGCCGGCATACCGGGCCTGTCGCTCCCATGCGGCATGACGTCTGACAACCTGCCCGTCGGTATGCAGATACTCGGGCGGCACTGGGGCGAGGAGACGGTGCTCCGCGCCGCCTACGCCTACGAGCAGGCGACCGACTGGCACACGAGGAAACCGGGTATGTAATGGGCGCAAAAACGTTGAGGTCAAGGAGTAAATAATATGGACATACAAAGTAAGGGAAGAAGTCCTTTCTATCCTGGCCAGCCAGTGCCCGTCGAATTATTTACCGGAAGGAAAGAGCAGATAGGACGCATCGAGCGCGCGGCTTCTCAAGTTGCGAAAGGAAAACCTCAGTCAATTTTTTTACGGGGCGAGTATGGAATTGGTAAAAGTTCTCTCGCGGGTTATGCCAGGCGTCTTCTGGAAAAAGAATGCGGCCTGTTTGGGATACAAGTCCTGTTGGGCGGCGCGAAAACTTTAGAAGACTTGTCTCTCAGAACAGTCGAATCTCTACTCAAACCAAAGGAATACGAACCGGCGGGGATCGACAACATACGCAATGCACTGTCCAGATATGTAGAGTCAGTGGAATTCTTCGGAATTACCATTAACCTTAAGAACCTGAAGGAAGACAGCCCCCGCATCGCAAGAGGATATCTTCCTTTCCTTCACAGTTTGCTTGAACGCCTCAAAGGAGAAAAATATAAAGGCATATTTCTGATTCTCGATGAGATAAACGGCATTGCGTCAAATCCCGACTTCGCATTTTTTATAAAAACACTTGTGGATGAAAACGCCCTTAACGATAAGCCCCTTCCTCTGTTGCTGATGCTTTGCGGTGTGGAGGAACGCCGCACCGAAATGATAAATGCCCATCAGCCCATCGATAGGATATTTGACATCGTCGAGATAGGGCGCCTGATGAACTTTGAAATGAAGGATTTTTTCACGAAGGCGTTTACTTCCGTTAATACATCAGTTGAAGAAGACGCGATGAGATTCATATGCACGCTATCATCAGGGTTTCCAAAGTTAATGCATTTGATAGGAGACGCCGTATATTGGAAAGACACTGACAATAAAATAAGCCTAACTGACGCAACACAGGGTTCAATTGATGCCGCTGTTGAATTCGGACAGAAGTTTGTTGATAAACAAGTTTTAAATGCCCTGCAAAGTGAAGACTATCGCTCTATCTTGAAAAAGCTTTCAGCGAAACTTATGTTCGATATTTCTATTTCTTTTCAGAAGGCGTCTATCGTTGAAGTACTGACTGAAAACGAGAAGGCCAAATTTAATAATTTTCTGCAACGCATGAAGAAGCTTAGAGTTTTAAATTCCGGCGAAATAAAGGGTGAATATATTTTTAATAACAGGCTTATTCCTCTTTATATCTGGCTTAAATATCCGGCTAAAAAATCCGAACAGCTATCGAAAATAGAGGCATAAATGCAATATGAACCCGTAATCGGGCTGGAAGTTCACGCGCAGCTTAAGACCAAGTCGAAGATATTCTGCGGGTGCTCGACCTTGTTCGGGCAGGGGCCGAACTCAGAGACGTGCCCGGTCTGCATCGGTATGCCTGGGGTGCTCCCGGTGCTGAACAAGACCGCGATGGACTTCATCATCAAGACCGGGCTGGCCATGAACTGCACCGTCGCGCCGTATTCACGTTTCGCGCGCAAGAACTACTTCTACCCCGACCTCCCGAAGGGCTACCAGATCTCGCAGTATGAGCTGCCCGTGTGCCAGGGCGGATACGTGGAAGTCGTCGTGGACGGCAGCGTCAAGCGCATCGGCCTTACGCGGATACACCTGGAAGAGGACGCGGGGAAAAACCTGCACGAAGGCATCGAGGGCGCATCGCACGTGGACCTGAACAGGACGGGCGTGCCGCTCATGGAGATTGTCTCCGAGCCGGACATCAGGAGCGCATCCGAGGCCGCGGAGTACATGCGCAAGCTCCGGGCTATACTGCGCTACATCGACGTCTGCGACGGCAACATGGAGGAAGGGTCGCTTCGCTGCGACGCGAACGTCTCCGTCAGGCCGGCGGGTCAGAAGGAGTTCGGGACGCGCGCGGAGCTCAAGAACATGAACTCCTTCAAGAACGTGCAGAAGGCCATCGAATACGAGATAAAGAGGCAGATTGCCATAATCGAGGACGGCGGGAGAGTCGTCCAGGAGACGCGGCTCTGGGACGCGAACCAGGGGATTACGCTCTCCATGCGCGGCAAGGAGGAGGCGCACGACTACCGCTACTTCCCTGAGCCGGATCTTGTCCCGGTGGAGGTCTCGAAGGAGTGGCTCGACGATATGCGCGCGACAATGCCGGAGCTCCCTGACGCGAAGCGCGAGCGCTTCGCGCGCGAGTACGGCATACCGGACTACGACGCGATGGTGCTTACGGAATCGCGGGCGCTGGCGGATTATTATGAAAAGGCCGCGAAGCTCTCCGGCGCGCCGAAACAGGCAAGCAACTGGATTATGGGAGACGTCCTGCGCGAATTGAAAAACGCCGGGGCCGAAGCCGAGGAGTGCCCTCTTGAGCCGGAGCGCCTCGCGGGGATGATAAAGCTCATCGAGTCCGGGACCATCTCCGGGAAGATCGCAAAGACGGTCTTCGAGGAGATATACAGAAGCAAAAAGACGGCGGATGAAGTCGTAGCCGAGAAGGGTCTTGTGCAGATAACGGACGCGGGCGAGATCGGGAAGGTCATAGACGAGGTCATGGCGGCGAACCCGCAGAACGTGGAGCAATACAGGGCCGGTAAGACCGCGCTGCTCGGTTTTTTTGTCGGGCAGGTCATGAAGAAGACCGGCGGCAAGGCCAATCCCGGCTTGGTAAACGATTTGCTTAGAAAGAAGCTCGCATGAAAAAACTTGTTGTTGCCGCGCTTCTTGTCCTTGCGGCGATTGCCGGATGCGCCGGCGGGAACGACATACTGGGGAAGGGCTACATTCCAAAAGACTACGGCTTCCACAAGAGCACGAATTATATCAAGGTCTACTGGAACCTTAAAATCACAGCCCGTCGCGCCGTCGCGGACGGATTTGTGGAGCCTTTCGACCATAACCACGGCATCCATAACGTAAAACTGGAGCTTGTCGGGCTGGACGGGGACGGCAATATCGTAAGCTCCGCCAAAGGCGCGCCGGAAGACGAATACATAATGTCTCCGTCTTATCAGTCTCCGTTTGAAATATCATTGCCGCTGAAGGGCGGAGAAAAAAGCTTCACCATACGCGGAAGCTACCGCCATTTCCCGACGGGCAACGATACCGATTTAAGCCAGGACAAGCCGGGACGCATACCTTTAAAATAGCGGGCGAGGCAAACATGGACATAAAAATAAAGAGGGGTTCGGTATCTTCCGAGAAGTCCGACGCGGCGGTATTCACGCTGTTCGAGGGCGAAAGGCCCGACGGCGCGCTTGCCGAAATCGACGACATGCAGGGCGGCGTAATATCCCGGACCATCGCCTCCGGGGAGTTCACGGGAAAGCGGGACGAGACGGCGCTGTTTCACCTCGTTTCCAAGGCGGGCCCTGCAAGGGTAATACTCGCCGGGCTCGGCAAACGCGATAAGTTCACACCCGACAACCTCATGCGCGCGGCCGGCGCGGCGGCGGGGCTTGCAAGAAAATCCGGGTTCAGGGAAATTTCAGCCGATGCGTCTCTCCCGGAAATTTCAAGTCGGGATTTCGCAAGTATTTTCTCCCAGGGCGCGCTCATGGCTCTTTATGACTTCAACAAGTTCAAGAGCGCGGAAAAAAATAAAAAAGAAATAAAAACACTGACGTTTTTTACAGAGGATAAGGCGGAGGAGGCCGCGCTGAAAAAAGGCGCGGCGGAAGGGCGCATAATCGCCGATTCGGTAAACTTCGCCAAGGACATGATAAACGCCCCGGCAAACGAGATGACCCCATCCGTCATGGCCTCTCGCGCGAAGGCTGCGGCAAAGGACGTCGGCCTGAAACTGAAAGTCCTCGATGAGGACGACTGCCATAAGCTCGGCATGGGCGCCTTCCTCGGCGTCGCAAAGGGCAGCAAGCAGCCGCCGAAATTCATCGTGCTGGAATACTCCGGGGGGAAAAAGTCCGAATCCCCGTTCGTAATCATCGGCAAGGGCATCACGTTCGATTCCGGCGGCATATCCATTAAGCCCTCCGAGGGCATGGAGAAGATGAAATACGACATGGCCGGAGCCGGAGCCGTCATCGCGGCGATACGCTGCGCGGCGGCGCTGAAGCTCCCGGTGAACCTCGTCGCAATCGCGCCATGCACGGAGAACATGCCCGGCGGCGCGGCGCTTAAGCCGGGCGACATGGTGCGCGCCATGAACGGCAAGACCATCGAGATAATCTCGACGGACGCCGAGGGCCGCCTCGTTCTTGCCGATGCGCTCTGCTACGCCGCGCGCTACAGGCCCAGGGCCGTCATAGACATCGCCACCCTGACCGGCGCATGCGTCATAGCGCTGGGAGATTTCGCCATAGGACTCATGGGCAACGACAAGGAATTGACAGGCGAGATCATAAAGGCGGGCGAGTCTGCAAACGAGCGCGCCTGGGAGCTCCCGATGTGGGACGAATATCTCGACGCCATGAAGGGCGACGTAACCGACCTTAGAAACGTCGGCGGCAGGAAGGCCGCGACGGTTACAGCCGGGAAATTCCTCCAGGAGTTTGTGGATTATCCCTGGGCGCACCTGGACATCGCCGGAACGGCCTGGGAGGAAAAGGGCAGGCCATACTGCCCCAAGGGCGCGACGGCCATAGGGGTCAGGCTGATTGTGGAGTTTCTGCGTGGCAATGGTAACGGAGGTGGTATTTAGTCATGCCGATTTACGAGTACGAGTGCAAGGAGTGCGGGAAGCGTTTCGACGCGATGCAGAAGTTTTCGGACGAGCCGCTCAAGGAGTGTAAGTTCTGCGGCGGGGAAGTCAGGAAGCTTATGGGCACGCCCGCGCTGCAATTCAAAGGCTCCGGCTGGTATGTGACGGACTATGCCGGGAAGACCCCGAAACCGGCGGGGAACAGCAAGGATAGCGGCAAAAACGAGAAGTCAGGGGCTTCCGCGAAGGCGGATACCTCCGCATCATGCGCGTCGTGTCCTCCGGCACGCTCCGACGACAAATAAATGTCTTCCCACTTCCCCGGCAGGACCGTCCACGTACATATCCCGTATCCAAGGGTCTTCGACTCCATCGGCTTCCTGCGCGAGAACCGCATAAACCCTGAGATATTCTTCCCGTCCGACCAGCTCGACGTCGTTTCTCCGGCGGACATCGACAGGCTTGCCGAACGCCTCGACTGGCCGCACACGCTTTCCATACACGCGCCGTTCATGGACCTCTGCCCCGGCGCAGTGGATTCGAGGATCGCGGCTGTGACGCTCGAGAGGTTCCTTCAGACGATAGAAATCACCGCGCCGCTTGAGCCCCTCGCCGTCGTTTTTCACTCCGGCTACGAAAAATGGAAATACGCGGGAAATACGGACATATGGATAAGGAAAAGCTCGGCTGTCTGGAGAAAGGTCCTGGAACTCGCGGAGAAGACCGGGGTGAAGGTGGCAATCGAGAACATAGTCGATGCGGAGCCTTCTCATCTCGTCAGGCTGGCGGACGAGATTGATCACCCGCTCTTCGGCCTCTGCCTCGACGTCGGGCACAGGGAGCTTTTCTCAAAACTCAGTCCGGCGGAGTGGCTCGCGGAAACGGCCCATAGGCTTTTCGAGCTGCACCTGCACGACAATTTCGGAACCGAGGACGATCACCTCCCGGTCGGAGACGGAAAAATCGATTGGCGGGAATTCTTCGACAAGCTCAAAAATCTCGCCGTTCAGCCCATCCACACCCTCGAAGCCCACAGCGAGAAGGACGCGCTCGTGAGCCTCGACAACCTGAGGAA
>JAKAHE010000199.1 GCA_021815285.1 Nitrospirota bacterium | reverse complement strand
ACTGTCTACCGGAGGAACGGCAAAGGCCCTGCGGGACGCGAAGATAAAGGTTACGGACGTAAGCGAGTTCACCGGATTCCCGGAAATGCTCGACGGGCGCGTTAAGACGCTGCACCCGAAAGTCCACGGCGGGATACTCGGCATCAGGGCGAACAAGTCTCACCAGGGCCAGATGAAGGAGCACGGTATACAGCCGATAGACATGGTCGTCGTGAACCTCTATCCCTTCGAGGCGACAATAAAAAAACCGGATACGAAATTCGAGGACGCGATAGAGAACATAGACATCGGCGGCCCGGCAATGGTGCGCTCCGCCGCGAAGAATTTCAACGATGTCGTGGTGCTCGTGGATCCTTCGGATTACGATATCGTAATCAACGAGATGGACAAGGGCGGCGTCTCGCCCGCCACGCGCTTCATGCTCTCCGCGAAGGCGTACGCGCACACGGCGAAATACGACACGATGATCTCCAGCTTCTTTATCGCCGCCGGAGCATTCAATACGGATTATCCGCTATTCCACAAGAAAGACCTGAAGCCCGCGCGCGGCAGGGCATACCCGGAAAAGGTCCCGGAGATATTTGCAAAGCTCGGCGTGGAGGAAAGCAGATTCCCGCTCTTTTACGACCTGCCGCTCATCAAGGCGCAGGACCTGCGCTACGGCGAGAACCCGCACCAGAAGGGCGCGTTCTACAGAGAGCCTCTACTTACCGAGCCGTCCGTCGCAACCGCCTGCCGACTCCAGGGCAAGGAGATGTCGTTCAACAACTTCCTCGATGCCAATTCCGCGCTCGCCCTTGCAAGGGAATTCGAGGAGCCTGTGGCCGTAATCGTGAAGCACAACAACCCCTGCGGCGTGGCTACGGACGTGAACCTCTGGGAGGCATACGTCAAGGCGCGCGAGATAGACCCGGTGTCGGCGTTCGGCGGCGTGCTGGCGTTCAACCGGAAGGTTGACGCCGAGACCGCGCGCGAGATAACTTCCACGTTCGTCGAGGTGGTAATCGCGCCGGGCTTCGACAAAGACGCGCTGAAGCTCTTCAAGAAGAAAGAAGCGATACGTCTTCTCGACATAGGCTCATTCGAGGTCGGGAGCAGGCAATCCTTCGACATGAAGCGCGTCGTCGGCGGAATGATAATCCAGGACTGGGACATGGGGAAAATCGAGGACGTCAAAAAGCTCAAGGTCGTAACGAAGCGAAAACCCACCGGGGACGAATACAAGGGACTCGCGTTCGCCTGGAAGGTGGCCAAACACGTGAAGTCTAACGCCATCGTCTATTCCTACGGCTCGCACGTCGTCGGCATCGGCGCGGGCCAGATGAGCCGCGTGGACTCTACGCGCCTCGGCGCGATGAAGGCGCAGTTCCCGACCAAGGGCGCGGTGCTCGCTTCTGACGCATTTTTCCCGTTCCGGGACGGCGTGGACGAGTGCGCGAAGCACGGCGTCACGGCAATAATCGAGCCGGGCGGCAGCATAAAGGACGACGAAGTAATCGCCGCCGCGAACGAACACGGCATCGCGATGGTGTTCACCGGCATGAGGCATTTCAGGCATTAAAACTTGAGGCGCCAAATTGGCACCTCGAAGAATTTGAAATCACAATTGTAATTTGTATTTTATGATTTAACCGGAGGCTCCATGAAAGTCCTTGTAATCGGCGGCGGGGGGAGAGAACACGCGATGGTCTGGAAGATTGCCCAGAGCCGCAAGGTCAGGAAGATATTCTGCGCGCCGGGGAACGCGGGCATAGGAAAGGTCGCCGAGTGCGTGAACATAAAGGCGGACAAGATACACGACCTCTTAAACTTCGCCAAATTCGAGGGAATCGACCTGACCGTCGTCGGGCCGGAAGCGCCGCTTACGCTTGGAATTGTTGACCTCTTCGAGAAGGAGGGGAAGAAAATATTCGGCGTGTCCAAGGCCGCGGCGGAGCTGGAGGGGAGCAAGGTCTTCGCAAAGGAGCTGATGAAGCGCTACAACATCCCCTCGGCGGAATACAAGGTCTTTTATTCCCCCATCGAGGCGGAGAATTACATACGGATGAAGGGCGCGCCGATTGTCGTGAAGGCGGACGGCCTGGCCGCGGGCAAGGGCGTTATCGTCGCCGGGACAGTCGAGGAGGCCGTGGACGCGATAGACCTGATAATGCGCAGGAAGGCGTTCGGGGATTCCGGCAGCCGAGTGGTGATAGAGGAATGTCTCAAGGGCGAGGAGGCGTCTTTCATGGCGTTCACGGACGGCGAGACTGTCGTGCCGATGGCGTCTTCCCAGGACCACAAGCGCGTCTTCGACGGAGACAGAGGCCCGAACACCGGCGGCATGGGCGCATATTCTCCCGCGCCGGTGGTTACGCAGCAGATGCAGGAGCGCGTAATGCAGGAGATTATGTATCCGGCTGTGCGCGGGATGAAGCAGGAGGGGATACCCTACCGGGGCGTCCTGTACGCCGGGCTTATGATAGGCGAGGATGGGCCGAAGGTGCTGGAATTCAACGTGCGTTTCGGAGACCCGGAGGCCCAGCCGCTCCTTATGCGTCTCGAAGGAGACCTGGTGGAGATAATGCTTGCCTGCGCGGAGAAGAAGCTGACTCCCGAGATGGTCGGCTGGAAGCCGGAGGCCTCCGTATGCGTCGTCGCGGCCTCGAAGGGCTATCCGGGCGAATATCAGAAGGGTATGCCGATACAGGGCCTCGACGAGGCCGCTAAGGTGCCAGGAGCGGTGGTATTTCATGCCGGGACGGCGGACAGGGACAACCGCGTTGTTACCAACGGCGGGCGCGTGCTCGGAGTGACGGCAATAGGGGCGGACGTCTCCGAGGCCATATCACGCGCATACGAGACCATCTCGAAGATAAAATTCGACGGTATGCATTTCCGTAAAGACATAGGCGCCAGGGCGCTGAAAAGGACGTAAAACGGCCCACCGGGGAACGGGGTTTCGGCCCCATGCCCCAAGACCTCCCGTTGGTGATATAATATAAGAAAAACAAGCGCGGGAGGTATGAGATGGAAATCGAAAAAGGCATATCCTGGATAGAGGACCTTGAGGACGCAAAGAGGACGTCGAAGCGCTCCGGGAAGCCCATCCTGCTGTTTTTCCACTATAAATTCTGCACGGGTTGCATAAATACCTTCGGAAGGGTATTGAGCCGCGATAATGTCGCCGGGGCGATAAACGAGGGCTTTATCCCGGTCCTCTTCGAGACCACCGAAAGGCCGAAAGAAGTGGATGCCTACGGCATCGATTGGACGCCAACTTTTATCGTGTCGGACGAAACCGGGCTGGAGAGCGAACGGTGGGAGGGATTCCTGCCGGAGGGTTCGTTCCTGGCGCATCTCGACATGGGCAGGGCAAGGGTCGCCCTGAAGGCCAGGGACTACGCGAGGGCCGAGGAGCTTTACAACAGGGTCGAGAATAACTTCCGGAATACAGACCAGGCGCCGAAAGCCGCTTATTATGCCGGTATCGCCAGGTACAGGGCCACAAACGACACGTCAAAGCTTACGGAGGCCTACGAGCGACTCAGGGGCATGTACCCGGAAAGCGCCTGGACCATAAAGGCTTCGGTATGGTCGAAGGAGAATATAGAAAGCCTGAAGATGGCGGCGTAGACAAAAAGGGCCGACACGAAGGTCGGCCCCCAGGCTGCTGACAAAGTGCCAGTTGTGTCATTGCGAGGAGCCGAAGGCGACGCGGCAATCTCCGATCTTATTGATTTATTTAAAACCGG
>JAKAHE010000018.1 GCA_021815285.1 Nitrospirota bacterium | reverse complement strand
CGTCTTTTAATCTGAAACCGGTTTCATCAACAACCATCCCAAGGAGGGGCTTATGAGGAAGATGTTCGCAAGACTGACAATCCTAACGCTTTTTGCCGCGGCTTTGATGACCGCCGGGGCGGCATATGCAAACGATGGCGCGATTCATGGCCGCCGGGGGGACAGGAAGGCAGAGGTGAAAAAGGTCATTGCAGCCCTGAAACTCACCGATGCCCAGAAAGCGCAGATGAGGGCCGTGGCCGGGAAATACAGGCCTGAAATGAAACCGTTGCTCAAGAACATGAGGGTCGAGAGAAGAAAGCTCGGCGAGCTCATGAACGCCGAAAAGATCGACGACGACGCAATCAGGGCGCAGGCGGGGAAGGTCTCGTCCATAGGCGCGGACCTCGCCGTGAAGCGCGCGCACGAGATTTCCGAACTTAAGGCGGCGCTCACGCCGGAGCAGATGCAGACGCTTAAGGACAGCAAGCTGAAGCCCGGAGTCGTTCTAATGCTCATCACCAGGCATCACAAAAAAAGATAGCGCTTCCCGGCAATCCACAGCCGGAAAAGTCCGGCGGACGCCCCGCTTAAGAAGAAATGCCTCCTTTGCGGCGGGTCGTCTGCCGGATATCAATCCCGCCCGATTTCACACATATCCGTTTCAGTGATATAATATTGAGTATCAGTCCTAAAAACGGAGGTGTGAAAAATGAAAAAAACATTCGCATACATGCTGGTTTTCGCCGGCCTTATGACGGCTGGTGCGCTCTACGCCTGGAGCGGAAGCGACATGCACAGCTCAGGCATGGTGAACCCGGAGATCAAGGCGGCTGTGGTCTCAAAGTCCGGCGATACCGTAAAACTCTATGTCCCGGACAATACCGTCCTCTGCAAGGGCGACGCAATACCGGTCTTCAGGACCAGCACCATGGCGGAGCGCCTGCTGCCCGGCGGCACCAGCCCGGAGGCCCTGAGCAATATAATCGCCAGGGCGAACCTCTCCAGGGCGAAACTGATTGGCGAGGTAAGGGTTGACAGGCTCATCGGGACAAACTATGCGGAGGGCAGGCTGATAGTCGGGGAAGCGGCCCACGGCGACATAGCCACAAAGCCGAGCGCCCAGTGCCTTCCCAGTGTGTATCCAGAGGGCTGACTTGAGGCAAAGCCTGACTATGAAAATCAAGGCCCGCCCGGGAACAGGGGCGGGCTTTTTATTGACAGTTGACGGAATTATACCCGGTGTTTTTTATTGCTGCTGGCTGCCTGGCAGTATCTGCTGCAACCCTTTCTGCAACTCGGGCGTAACCTGCTTTTTTGACTCGCCGCCCGTAACGCCTTTGTAAACGCCCTGGTATTTGGCCAGATCTTCCTTTATTGTCTTTACCGTATTGACATTTTTTTGCAGCTTGTTCAGGTTGTCCTGCATCTCGACGACAGTCTTGCCGAGATTCTTCAGACTGTCAACCGTCGAGCTCAAACCTCCAAGTTCGAGGGCAACCGCATTCCGCGTATGGATGCTTCCGGTTATGTAGCCCGCAAAGAAAAACACGAGAGCTGTCGAAATAATGATAATCTTCCTCATGGCCTTGCCTCCTTTGTTAGGGTTTTTAAAATTATATTAAATTATACAGGATATTTAAAAAAATGGGGCCGCGGATATCCGCAACCCCATCTTTTCGGTGCAGCCTTGATTACTTCAAAGGCTTTATGTGCAGTTCCACTCTGCGGTTTTTCTGGCGCCCCGCTTTCGTGCTGTTGCTTGCTATCGGGTCTTCTTTACCATAGCCCTTTGCCGAAAGCTTATCCGCGTTTATGCCAAATTTGTCTATAAGGTATTTCCTTACGGCATCAGCGCGCCTCTGGGATAGCTTCATGTTGTGAACGGCAGACCCTCTGCTGTCGGTGTAGCCTTCTATGACGGCATGGTTGTCCGGATACTGCTTCAGGTAATCCGCAACTTTCTTAAGCTCGTCGTTATACCTTGGCCTCACAAAAGATTTGTCGGTGTCAAACTCTATTTTAATCCTGAGCGTTACTTCCTTTTTAATCTGAGGAGCCGGCGGCGCGGGCTTCACAACAGGCTTGGGCGCAGGCGCGGGTTTTTCCACAGGTTTAGGCGCCGGGGCAGGGGCCGGGGCGGGTTTCACGACCGGC
Source organism: Nitrospirota bacterium (assembly GCA_021815285.1). Taxonomy (GTDB): domain Bacteria; phylum Nitrospirota; class JACRHJ01; order JACRHJ01; family JACRHJ01; genus JAKAHE01. Next base: position 13,815 of record JAKAHE010000018.1, on the reverse strand, counting down.
TTGGGCGCAGGCGCCGGGGCAGGGGCCGGTATGGGCTCTGCCTTTGCCTGAGGCGCAGGTGTTTTCTTGCCGCCGAACTGGTAGACAATTCCAAACGTGTAAGACATATTATTGAAATTGTCATTAAAGGATATTATATGTCTGACATCGGCCCGGAGCGCCAGGTCGTCCGTAAGGTAATATTTCAAGCCGGCGCCGTAATTGACGAGAAAATGCGAACTTGACTCCGCCCTGTCCGGATTTATCGTTATTCCGCCAAGTCCAGCCGCAACATACGGGACAATAGTTTTTGTTATGGGGAAATGGTAAAGACCGTCCAGCTTATAGATGTATCCGTGCGTGTCGCCGCCGCCGTTTTCGGATTTTCCCGGAATGTACTGGAATACGCCTTCCACGCCAAGCTTATCAGTGAACATATATCCAAGCCCGGCGCCTACATTGAAATCGTTCTCCTCGATGCCCTCGTTGCCTTCCCATAAATACCCGCCGACAAACGGACTTACTGTTATGCACCCCGATCTCGGTTCCGCATGCACAGGTGATGAAAAAACCGCCGCGGCAAATAACATTACTGCCGCAATGAATGCCTTTTTGAACATTTTAAAGCCCCCTTTCGATAGAAAACCGCCCCGGTAAAAACGCGCGATGCACCTCGTTGCCGGGAAGCTTGAGTTGTCCTGCGCTAAATGATTAAAAAGGAGCTTAACAAAAAAAAACTGCAATGGCAACGAATAAATATTTCTTCTTGCCTCTCCCGCCTTTTCCCTTGTATAATCCTAACAGTAGCAGTTAAACAAATCTCCGGCTGTCAATGCCGGTCATTTTATTTTAGGAGGGGTGAAACTTCATGGGCTTAAACGTCACTCAGAAGATAATCAAGGCGCATCTCGTGGAGGGGAAGATGAAAACGGGAGCGCCGATTGCCATACGCATAGACCAGACCCTCACTCAGGACGCCACGGGCACGATGGCGTATCTGCAATTCGAGGCGATGGGCGTTGACAGGGTCAAAACGGACCTCTCCGTCAGCTACGTGGACCATAATATGCTGCAAACCGGTTTCGAGAACCCGGACGACCACGCATTTCTTCAGTCGATAGCCGCGCGCTACGGCATATATTTCTCCCGCCCCGGAAACGGCATCTGCCACCAGGTTCATCTTGAGCGCTTCGGGCAGCCGGGAACGACGCTCCTCGGCTCCGATTCGCACACCCCCACCGGCGGCGGAATAGGCCAGCTTGCCATGGGCGCGGGCGGCCTGGACGTCGCCCTCGCAATGGCGGGGCAGCCGTTCTTCTTAAAAATGCCGAAAGTCGTAGGAGTAAAATTGACCGGACGGTTGACCCCGTTTGTGTCCGCCAAGGACGTCATCCTTGAAGTCCTGCGCCTGAAGACCGTCAAGGGCGGAGTCGGATGCGTATTCGAGTATTTCGGGCCGGGCGTCGAGACCCTCGACGTCCCCGCGCGCTCGACGATTACGAACATGGGCGCGGAACTCGGTGCCACGACATCCGTCTTCCCCTCCGACAGGGTAACGAAGGATTTCCTGAAGGCCCAGGGCCGCGCCGATTCGTGGAAGAAGCTCGCCGCAGACAAGTCCGCAACTTACGACGAGGTGATTGAAATCGACCTGTCGTCTCTTGAGCCGCTTGTCGCCATGCCGCACATGCCGGACAAGGTTCAACGTGTGAAGGATATTGCCGGGCTTAAGGTACAACAGGTTGCAATAGGTTCCTGCACGAACAGTTCATACAAGGATTTGATGACCGTGGCCTCCATGCTCGACGGCAGGCAAATCCCTCCCTCCGTGTCGCTCGGCATATCGCCAGGCTCCCGGCAGGTACTGTCCATGATTGCCGCCTCCGGCGGCCTTTCTTCCATGATAAAGGCCGGCGCGCGCATCCTCGAATCCGGCTGCGGGCCGTGCATCGGCATGGGTTTCGCCCCGCCGACTGGCGGCGTTACGGTGCGCTCGTTTAACCGCAACTTCGAGGGCCGCTCCGGCACGAAGTCGGCAAGCGTCATCCTCGCAAGTCCGGAAACCTGCGCGGCGGCGGCCATAACGGGGGTAATGACAGACCCGCGCGCGCTCGGCATTCCGGCAGCAGTCGTGAAGATGCCGAAGAAATACAACTCCGACGACTCGATGATTATCACGCCCCTGGCGCCGGAGAAGGCGAAGAAGGTCTCAATAATCCGCGGGCCGAACATCGCGCCGCTTGCGCGCGCCGAGAGGCCGGGGAGCGAGATTTACGGGCGCGTGCTCTTAAAGACCGGGGACAACATTACGACCGACCACATCATGCCCGCCGGGGCGAAGGTCCTGCCGCTGAGAAGCAACCTGCCGAAGATTTCAGAGTTTGTTTTCGAGGCGGTTGACCCGGAGTTCGCAAAACGCGCAAAGGAATGGGGCGGCGGATTCGTAATAGGCGGCGAAAACTACGGCCAGGGTTCTTCGCGCGAACATGCCGCGCTTGCGCCGATGTTCCTTGGCGTGAAGGCCGTGATAACGAAGTCCTTCGCGCGCATACACCTTGCGAACCTCATAAACTTCGGCATACTCCCGCTTACTTTCAAAGACGCCAAAGACTATGACAGGATCGAGCAGGGCGACGAGCTGGCGCTGGATATAGCCAATATCGACAGGCCGCAGCTTGAAAACAAGACCAGAGGATTTAAAATTCCCGTTGTCCCGCAGCTGAGCTCCGGGCGCGACCGCGAGCTGATCCTTGCCGGCGGCGCATTGAACCTCGCCAGCGGAAAATAACGGCAAAAAGAACGCCCCCTTTACCATCAAGATAAAGGGGGCGTTCTGAATTCAAACCCGCATCTCCCTATTGGATGGAGCTGTTGGTGGAGTATGAGTAGAACCTGGTCTGTATGGCAGGCATGGACACCGTGGCATCCCCATAGTGAGCCGTATTGGGGAGGGCGCTTATGGTTCCGCCGCCGCTGGAATAAGTATAGAATACTGCCTCAACCGGAGCAAAGCCGGATGCCGCAATGACGGCTTTGCCGGTATTTTTGCCCCTGGTGGGCGCCCAGGCGCTGTTGATGCTGGCCGCGCCTTCAATGGCATATTGCGTCCCTTTGCCTGGGTGCGCCAGGATATAGGTGCTCGAAGGATACCGGATCGCAGCAAGTATATGTCCGGAGAGGGTGCGGCCGACCTTGAGCAGGACGGATTCGGTGCTATCAAGTTCCACGCTCGCAGGTATGCTCGTAGCCTTGTCTACTAGTTCGATGTCGGGAATTAAAATCGCCGCCTTATTGGAGCCGTTGTCGATCGCCGTAAAACCTAAAGACGTAGGCGTGCCTTTAATAAGGGCCAGGGTCAGGGCGGGCAATTTCTTCTTGCCGTTAGAGACCAGGAACCTCACGTTTGTCGTCCCGTTGACGACGCCGGTCATGTTCGCGAAGGTAGTTGCGTTTGCGGTCAGGGGGAGCGCGAAAAGGGCCGCGCCGGCTAAAGCCGTTAATATCGCTTTCTTGAAGTTCATTGTAGCGCCTCCTTTGTAAGTTGAAACCTGTTCCTCTGTTAATTACAACGAACTTGCCCGTTTCAACAAGGGCAAAGCCCCCTCGATGGCCTGGCGGACTTCGGGGGGCATGAAAACGTTCTCCAGGTCATAACCCTGCAAGGATTCGATTAACACCTGCACCTTCTCGGATGCGTTTAGCGGCCTGTGGACGATTATCCTTGGCTCGCCTTTTACAATGCATAGACCTCCCTTCGGCTGGCGCGCGGTCATTTTTTTGATCTTCTCGTAATTCACCTTCACGCCCAGGGAGACCGCGACCCCTTCGAGCGACTCCACAAGCTTCTCGTCCTTCATCTCCTGCCGCCGTAGTAGATATGTTCGAGGCGCGGCTTGTATACCGCGTCGTACGCCGGAAGCTTCTCCGGGAATACCTTGGATACCCACGTGCGGGTAATCTCCATGAGCCGTACCGCCTCAAGCTCGTTCAAAGACGGTTCCTTCAGCTTGACAGCCGTCCCTTCCACCATTTTCCTGAGCGCTCTTAAGGCCTTCTCCTCCTCTATCATGTGCCACTCCCAAGCCATAGAACCCGTCCTTTCGCGCCGTACGGTAAAAGCCCACACCTGTCCATGGAATATCTTACATGCAAATATCTTTTTGTCAACCTACTTTCTTTTCGGGAGAAAAGAAAGTAGGCAAAGAAAAGCCGGACTGTTTAGCCCTTCATGCCGGACTCCCTAAGCCGCCCCTTTTTCAGGTCCCGCGTCTTCATAAGGACGAATATCACGGGCGTCATTATAAGGACGTGGATGGCGGATGTTATCATCCCGCCAATCATGGGCGCGGCGATGGGCTTCATGACGTCGGCGCCAGTGCCGTCGGACCACATTATCGGAACCAGGCCCATGAGCGCCACGAAGACCGTCATAAGCTTCGGACGGAGCCTTAATACCGCGCCCTCGTATGTCGCATCGTAGACGTCCTTTTCCGTAACGGCCCCGGCGAGGAGCTTTTTGTCCAGCGCCTCGTGCAGGTATATCACCATGACGACGCCCGTTTCGACCGCCACGCCGTAAAGCGCGATGAAGCCCACCCATACCGCAACGGAGATGTTATATCCGAGCGCCCAGACGAGATATACCCCGCCGACAAGCGCGAACGGAACGGAAAGCATGACCATCGCGGCCTCCTTCGCGGAATGGAACGTGAAATAAAGGAGGATAAAGACTATGAAAAGCCCAAGCGGGACGAGAAGCCTGAGCGTCTTCGCGGCATGCACCTGGTTCTCCCAGCTTCCCGCCCAGTCGATGTAATATCCCGGCGGGAGATGAAGCTCCGAGTTTAGCTTCGCCTGCGCCTCCTTCATAAAGGACCCCATGTCCCTCCCCCGGACGTTCAGGAACACAACGGAGCGCAGCATGCCGTTTTCTGAGTTTATCATGTCCGGCCCGGTCGCAACGCGTATGTCCGCGACCTGAGCAAGCGGAATATAGGCGGTGGACTGCCCGTCCCTCACGGGCACCTGTACGCGCCGCAGGGCGTCTACGTTGTCCCGGAAGTCCCGCGCATACCGCACGACGACCGGGAAGCGCTCCCTGCCCTCTACGGTGGTCGTTAGCCGCATCCCGCCTATCGCGCTCTCGATGATTTGCTGCACGTCGGAGACGTTCAGGCCGTATCTCGCGGCGGCCTCGCGGTTTACGCTTATGTCGAGGTATTCCCCACCCGTGACACGTTCGGCGTAGAGGTCTGCGGCTCCGGGTATCTTCTCAAGTATTCCCTGCGCCTGCTGCGCCAGCATATTCAGGGTATTTAAGTCGTTCCCCATTATTTTGACGCCTATATCCGTCCGGATGCCCGTGGAGAGCATCTGGATGCGGTTTATGATGGGCTGTGTCCAGCCCTCTGCTACGCCTGGGATTTCGAGCTTTTTCGACAGATCGTTTACTATGTCCTGTTTTGTTATGCCGGGCCGCCACTGGCTCTTGGGCTTCAGGTTTATTATCGTCTCGAACATGCTCACGGGTGCGGGGTCCGTCGCGGTGTCGGCCCGCCCTACCTTGCCCAGGACGCTCTCGACCTCCGGCTCGGTCTTTATGATTGCGTCCTGAACGGTTATCAGCCGTTTTGCCTCCGTCATCGATACCGGCGGGAGCGTCGTCGGCATGAAGAGCAGGCTCCCTTCGTCCAGCGCGGGCATGAACTCGCGCCCCAGGCGGCCATATAGGAATATCGCCAGCGCAAGGGCTATGATGTTCAGGAAAATGACGGTCTTTTTATACTTCAGCGCCCACCTGATTACCGGGGAGTATAGAAAGACGAAGAACCTCGACACCGGGTTCTTCGTCTCAGGCGGCATGTTACCCCGCAGCAGGTAATACATCAGGACGGGCACCAGCGTGATGGCGATTATGGACGAACCGGCCATCGAGAAGGTCTTCGTGAAGGCCAGGGGATGAAAGAGCTTCCCCTCCTGGCCCGTGAGCAGGAATACCGGGACGAAGGCGAGGACTATTATGACGAGCGAAAAGAATATCGCGCGCCCGACCTGCCTTGAGGACTTTATCACGACTTCGAGCCGCCTTGACTTCCGCTCCTCCGGGTCAAGCTCGGAGAGGTGCCGGTAGCAGTTCTCCACCATGACGACTCCCGCGTCCACCAGCACCCCGATGGCTATGGCTATGCCGCCAAGCGACATGATGTTGGACGTGACCCCCATGTATTTCATCGTTATGAAGGAGATTAGAACGGCGATGGGGAGCGTCAGGACGATTACGAGCGCGCTCGGGAAGTGCAGGAGGAAGACGAGGACGACGAGCGAGACAATAACTGATTCCTCCGTGAGGGCGCGCTTTAATGTATGAACGGCGCGGGATATAAGGTCCGAGCGGTCGTATGCGGCGACGATTTTCACGCCCCTGGGAAGCCCCGGCTGTATCTGGGCGATCTTCGCCTTCACGCGGTTTATGACCTGCATGGCGTTCTCGCCGTAACGCATGACTATTATCCCGCCGACGGCCTCTCCCTTGCCGTCCCGGTCGATAAGTCCGCGCCGGGTCTGCACACCCATCTGCACCCGGCCAAGGTCTTTTATAAGCACTGGCGTGCCGTTATAGGCCGCCACCGGGATGTTTTCGAGGTCTTTGATACCTTTGATATAACCCAGGCCGCGCACCATGAACGTCATCCCGCTTTTGTCCATGAGGTTTCCCTCGACCTCGCTGTTGCTCTTCTTTACGGCGTCCATGACCTGCGGGACGGTTACGCCGTAAGCCTGCATCTCGTTCGGGTCGAGGTCTACCTCATACTGCTTTACAAAACCGCCGATGGAGGCGACCTCCGCCACGCCCGGCACGGAGCCGAGCTGGTACCTGACATACCAGTCCTGTATCGTCCTGAGCGTCGCAAGGTCGTAGCCCTTGCCCTGGAGCGTATACCAGTAGACCTGGCCCACGCCCGTGCCGTCCGGGCCGAGGGTCGGCGTAACGCCGGGCGGGAGCCGGGATGCGGCGTAGTTCAGGCGCTCAAGGACCTGCGCCCTCGCCCAGTAAATGTCTGCGTCGTTGTCGAAGATGACGTAGATGAGGGAGAAACCGAACGCGGACGTGGCGCGCACCGCCCGGACCTTCGGCACGCCCTGAAGCCCTGTTACGAGCGGGTAGGTTATCTGGTCTTCAATGGTCTGGGGGCTTCTGCCCGGCCATTTTGTGTAGACTATTACCTGGTTGTCGGAGAGGTCTGGTATGGCGTCGAGCGGGGTATGGTATAGCGCCCATACGCCCCAGACGACTATCAGGCCGAACATCGACAGGACGATAAGCCTGTTCTTCGCCGAATACTCTATTATTTTATCAATCATTTATTTGCCTGTGCGCCGCAGGCTGTCTGGCTCGCTCTCGGAAGGCACCCTCGTGCAACTGTAAGGCTCATTCGCTATGGCAGATAAACTCGCTTCGCTCAGACAGTATCTGCCATGGCCGCTCATCTTGCCGACAGTCGCATCTCGGTCGTCTTATGTTCGCTCACCCGACAGCCTCCGGCTCCTCTTATTACATGTTCATTCCCGGCATGGTCTGCTTTTTCTGTTCCTGTGCCGGGGGTGAGGGCGCCATCCCCGGCATGTTCGCCATGCCGCCGGCCGCCGCGCTCTCGCGGAGCTGGGCCTCGGAATCTATAAGGAAGCCGCCCTGGGTTACGACCCGCTCGCCCGGCCTGAGCCCCGCAAGTATCTGGAATTTGTCTCCGGAGCGGACGCCGACGGTTACGCTTCGCACGGTGAAGACGCCTGGGCGGTCCTCAACCCATGCCACGTTGCCGTTGCCGGTATAGAGCACTGCGGACGTCGGCACGACAACTCCCCTGACGGGCGGTGAGAATACCTTCGCCGTAACGAACATGTCCGGCTTCAGAAGCCCGCGCGGGTTAAAGAGGTCTGCCCGGACTTTTATCGTCCTTGTCTGCGGGTTCACGGAAGGGTCTATAAACGATATTCGTCCTGTAAACATCCTTCCGGGATATGCGTCCGTCTCCACCTCCACGCGCGAGCCCATGGCCGCCTTCGGGAGCTGGTATTCGTAGATGTCCGCCTCCATCCACACGCGGGACAGATCCGTCACCGTGAACACCTCCGCCCCTTCCGAGACGTAATCCCCCTGTCTTGCCGAGATGTTAGTTACCGTCCCGGACACCGGCGAAAAGACGGACACGGAGTCTGTCACCTTGCCCGTCTTGTCGAGCCTTTCTATCTGCGCGTCGGTCAGGCCCCAGAGTTTCATCCTTGTCCTCGCCGCCTGAAGTACGCCTGCCGTGCCGGAGGCGACTTCTTTGAAATCGGAAGACTCAAGCCGCTCCTCGGAGGCCCTTGCTATGAGATATTCCTTTTCCGTCGCTACAATCTCCGGGCTGTATATCGTGAAGAGCTCCTGGCCCTTCCTCACGTATTGCCCGGTTACGTTCACGTCGAGCTTTTCAATGCGTCCGGCGTAACGCGCGGATATTTTTCTTATGTTCCGCTCGTCCACAGCGATTGTCCCAACGGTATCCATCTCCTGGGACAGTGTCTCCTCACGCACGGGCGAGGTCGCCACGTTCGCAAGCATCCGCTCGCGCGGGTCGATGGCGACGGAGGTTATGTTGCCTATGCCCGGCGTCCCGGACATGTTGCCCATGCCCGCCGCCGGTCGACCGGCCTGGCCAGCGGCGGGTATTACCTTCTTTACAAGCGGCATCCCGCATATCGGGCAGTTGCCGGGGTGATGCCTTATTATCTGCGGGTGCATCGCGCAGGTGTATATCGTCTCGCATTTTTTGCTTGCCGGGGCGCCTGAGGCCAGTCTGTCGGAGGCCGGGCGACCGGCCCATAGACCCCGGCCAATGTATGCTCCCGCCGCGAGGACGGCAAGTATCGAAATCAGGATAATCAGTTTCTTTTTCACTTGAAATTCTCCTGTCGGACTACCGGTCTACCGGCCCGGCCCTGTCGCCGCTTCGAGGTCTGCCGCTTTTGTCTCCCTGTCGGCTACCCGGTTGTAATATTCCGTCTGGTAATCGAGGAGCGTCCGGATGGAGTCCAGCAGGTCCATATACTGCGCCTTCCCGACCTCATACCCGGCAAGCCCAGCGTTTATGTCGTCGTTAGCCTCGGGAATAATCACTTCCCTGTAGAGCTTTATCATCCTGTCGTCTTTTTTCACCTGCTCCACGAGGGACTCCACCCGCGCCTTTATTTCGTTCTCCTCGGCGTCTCGTTCTTCTTCCGCCGCGGATTTCAAAAGGGCCGCCTCCCGGATGCCCGGTTCTATTTTTGACCTGCGCCATATCGGGAGATTGATGGAGACTACGGCGGAGACCATGTCGGATGGCCTCACGCCGTTATTCTGCCGGTCCCTTTCCATGTACTGGGCCGAGACGGTGAAATCGGGATACGACGCTTTTTTTGCGAGCGCCATCATGGTCTCGCCCCTTTTTATGCGCTCGGATGCGGCCATGATTTCCGGGCGGTTCGCAATCGCGGCCCCGGCGAGAGTTTTGGCGTCGAGGGAAAGTGGTTCGGGTTTTATGTCCTCCACCTTCCCTTCAACCGGCCCGGACCGCCCCAGGAGCGCGCCGAGAGCGGCTCTCTCGGTCCTGTCTTCCTTCCGGAGGGCAAGCCGCCTGTCGATTAGCAGGGACTGCTCGAGCTGAGTCTTGATTATGTCCTTCATGCTGCCCATGCCCACGGAATACCGGGACTGGGCAATCTTCTTCAGGCTCTCCAGGAGCGCGCCGGTTTTCTTTAAGACGTCGAGGTCTTTCTTTATCCTGTAGAGCCTGAAATATGCCGTTTTGACGTCGCGCGCGAGCGCAAGGGCGTCCTCGCCGTAATCTCCCTTGACGGCCCTGGCGTCCTCCGAGGCGGCCTTTTCACTCAAGGCCCTTTTGCCGAAAAACGGGAATGTCTGGGAAATCCCTATCATCTTCGAGGTCATCATGTCCTCGTCGAATTCGAAGGAGTTTACGGGAAGGTTCTGGATTCCGGTCATGAGCATCGGGTCGGGCAATGCCCCGGCCTGCGGCACGCGCGCCAGGGCCGCCCGATACTTGTATTTCACAGCCGAAAGGCCGGGGTTTTTCTCTCTCGCCTCCTTAAGAAGCGCGGAGAGGCTCAGCGTCCCGTCTGCGCGCGCCGGGACGCAAAACGCCGCGAAAAAGACCGCTGAAGTCAGCAAAATCGTTATTTTCATGGCAGAAATACACCTCATTTTTTAAGATATTTCTGCGGATTTTTCTTGAAATTCCCTATGTCCTTTTTCGTGCAGCAGGCCGCGAAATAATACTTCTTCCCCTTGTAAGTCCATGAATTTTTTGCGGTTTTTGGGTTTACCCTGTCCCCGCAGATGGGGCATTTCACATATCCCGCCTTGTTTTGTGCGGCGGGTGAAGCGAGCGGCAGTGCTGTAAAGGCAAAAAACACAAATACGGCAATGAGTTTTCTCATTTTAATCTCTCCGTCTTGCATTAACAATAAAAAATTTGGGGGATGCAGGTATGTTATTTTGAGGCTCCGAGGCCCCTCAAAATAACACGAATTCGGGCGCATATATGCCTTCTGAGACGCAAAAATGCGCCCCCGGAGATTTACGCCCGATTAAGCGGGTTCAGCAGAGATACACGGAGATAAGTTTATAGACGGGTATCCGGGCCGACGCCCAGGGCGGAGAGCCGGTAATGAGCGGAGATTTCCCTGGGAAGATGTTTGCGGCAAACGACGGGCCTGATGTGACGTGCGCGCCGGACAGAGATCTCTCTGCCTGCGCGGTATTGACCATAGCCGGGACGAGCCGCCTGGCGGCCCGGGCCATGCAGCAGGGCATTTTCGGCGCGCGCAGATAATGCCCGGCAGATGTATCCGCCGCGCACGCTGCCATTGCCATGTCTGAGGCCGGTCTGGCCTGGCAGCATGGCATGCCGCAACTCTTCGGCGGCATGAACGCGCCGAGGAGATTCAGGCTTATCGCGGCTGTCAGTAATATTTTAAAAAATACTTTCACAATCTTACTTATACTCAGAGGTTTCGCATATGTCAAGATAAAACGGGCGGGGAATCCGTGATTCGGATCGCCACGGATCCCCCAAGTCCATTTATGCTCACGTTTAACCGGATAATGAGCCGGTTTCTTTGCGATGGCGCCCCCTCAAGCCGCCCTTTACTGCGTTCTTAAACCCATTGCCGGGAGCATAATCTTCAGACGAGCCGGAATCGGGGACGAGAAATTCGGCGTGCCGTTACTTACCGAAATTTCAGCCGCAGTAGTCGGGACTACGAAAAGCCTTACCATGCCGACGCCTGTGCCCGCAGGCATTGGGGTCGCCCCGCTTAAGCTCATCACGCCCATGCCGCCGCCCATTCCGGGGCCCATATTCCCCGGCCCCATATTCGACCAGCCGCCGCCGTTGCCGTACATCATCCCGCCGCCGCCGGTATATCCGCCAGGGCCGTTTGAGGCAGGGCTGGTGCCGTATCCTCCCATCATGCCCCAGTTGGCGGTCGAGCCGCCCCAGCCCGGCATAAACGAGATGCTGCTTGCGTTGCCGAAGCTGGGCATCCAGCCGCCGCCGGGGCCAGCGCCGGGAGTCCCGTACTGGCCGTTCCAGCCCTTCCTCAGCATCCCGTAAAGCCCGCCGGTGCCGACGAACTCTATGGCATTGCCGGTCCCGGAGTAGGTGTTGGTTGCGATGTTGTAGGTTACGCCTGTGCCTACGCAAACCACGCCGCCGACCTGGAGATTCCCCAGGAGCATGTTGGCCGTCGGACAGAGCGCCGTCCCGCCGAAGCCTATGGACATGCCGCCAAACGACATCATGCCGTTCCTTACTATTCCGGAGTTGTTGTTGAACGCAAAAGAGAAATTGGACGCGGTGGAGGTGATGGTCTGAAACGCTCTCGTTGGCCCGGTATTGATTCCGGATATCTGGTAGAAGACCGTTACCCTTCGGAGCTTGCCCTGGTAATTCATCATGCTGGCCCTTGCCATTACAGGCAGGGCCGCGAGTAATGCAAGACCCAGAATTCCCGTTAAAAGCTTTTTCATCTTATAAAACCCCTTTCGTTCCTTGTTTCCAGTTCCCGTAGCGCCTTACTCCCCCTTGCAGACCCACTGCATGTTCCGATAATCGTAACTTTTATCCTTTCTAACAGACAACGAGCGCGGTTGTCAACAATAAAAGATTTACGGCGCGCACTTTCTATAATTATGCCCGGATACCCGGAAATCGTCAAACCCTGGCAGGCGCGTCGTTCATGCGGCCCTCGGCCTGGTGCATGAACGCCTCGAGGCGGGTTATCGCGCCCGCCTGCTCGTTTCCGTCGTATGACATGGAAATATAAGGAAAACCGGCGTAATCCTCAGAAAATTTCTTCAGGAGCGCGGCGACGATCGTCCCCGGCATGCAGTTGAAAGGCATGGCGTTCACCAGCCCTGAGACCCCATGGCGGGTAAAGTCCACGCTCTTGCCAATGGAGAGTATGGCCTCGCCCTGGAAGCTCGCTCTGAGGTATGGAAGGGCGAGCGAGATGGTCTCTTTTATCGGCGGCTCGTGCAGGGTCTTCAAGTATCCCTCGAAGACGGAGGCGTATTTCTTCTCTATCCTCGTCTGGACGAAATGCGTCGTCAGGCAGGAGAAATATTCGGAGAGCTTGCCCTTTCTTCTTGCGGCGTCGATATTCGTATGGTTCTGGTAGAATATCCACTCCCCGAAAGGCGCAAGCCAGGCCTCTCCGCCCAGGGCCTCTATTTTCTTTATGACCGATTCATTGGAGAACTCGTTGCTCCGGACGTATATCTCGCCGACTATGCCGATGAGGGGTTTTTTAATATCGTTTTTCGGCAGGCCCTCGAATGCGTCCCGCATGTCACGGAGAGTCGGATCCATCGGCAGGCCCTTCTCGATGGCGTTGCATATCCGCCCAAGGAACTCCCTGTGCAGGGTTTCCGCCGCGCCATTTTCCTTTTCGTAAGGGCGGCTTTCGTGCAGGCACTTGTTCAAAAGGTCCGTCGCCACTATGCCCTGCCAGGCGGAGCGCACGAAACGGCTCCCGACCATACCCAGGTCCTTGTACAGCCCCTCGTCCTGGTTCGGGGCGTATATCGGCACGTCCGGGAATCCGATTTCGTCGAGCACCAGGCGGTGCAGCATGTTGTATTGCCCGAAGCGGCAGGGACCTGTGCCGGAAGGCATGAAGAAAGCGGCGGCGGACGGGTCGAAGCCTTGCCTCGTGCAAATTTTTACCATGTCGCCCGTGGTGACGATGCAGGGATAGCACTCCTTCCCGGAGGTATGCTTCCTGCCGAGTTCGAGAGTTATGGAATCCGGCGGCTCCGTAGGCTCCGCATCTATGCCGTGCCGCCTGAACGCGGATGCCAGCGCGAAGGCGTGGTCGCACATGCGCGGTATGAATATTTTCCGCGCCCGCCCGCTCCTGGAGTAGGATACCTGCCTTATCTTCCTTCGTCCGGCCTTCAGCATCCCGACGTTCTCTATCGAGTCCAGGAACGCCTCGCATCTTGTTATTGCGCCTGCGTCGGCGGAATGCTCGTCAACTTCAAGCTGGAGATAGGGCTTGTCGCCCATCACCTCCTTGAAGTATTTCGTGAGGAAGGAGTCCGGCCCGCAGCCGTAGTTCGTTATGTAGAGCGCGTTGAGCCTCGGGTCGCGGCGCACCAGCTCGGCCGCCTGGAGTATCCTCTGCCCGCTCCTCCAGTACATGTTCGGCCAGTCGCGGCTTATGTCCACGTCGGAAAGCGGCATGAAGTCTATCGGGACAGCCACCACGCCGAGGTCCCTTAGTTTGTCC
>JAKAHE010000198.1 GCA_021815285.1 Nitrospirota bacterium | reverse complement strand
CCGCCGCAGAGAAGCCGAGGGACACCGCACCTGCCCAGCGCTGCGTCGCCCAGCTCGCCCAGGACTTCCCCGCCAGGCCCTACCCCTCTCTTTTCGAAGACGAATATGTCCTGCATGACAATCACGCTGCCTTCCATGCCGGTAATCTCGGACAGCCTTATCATCTTTCTTGTGCCGTCGGCCATCCTTGAGAGCTGTATTACGATATTGACCGCCGCCGCCATCTGCTCCTTTACTGCGCGCTCCGGCAGGTCCATCCCGGCCATCAGCACCATCGTCTCGAGGCGCGAGAGGCAGTCCCGGGGGGAGTTCGCGTGGAGCGTGGAGAGCGAGCCGTCGTGCCCGGTATTCATGGCCTGGAGCATGTCGAGCGCCTCTCCGCCCCTGACCTCGCCGACGATTATCCTGTCCGGGCGCATGCGGAGCGAGTTCCGCACGAGGTCGCGCTGCGTAACGGCGCCCGCGCCTTCTATGTTGGGCGGCCTTGTCTCAAGCCGGACGACATGCTCCTGTTTCATCTGAAGCTCCGCCGAATCTTCAATCGTTATTATCCTTTCGCCGTCCGGTATGAAGCCGGAGAGGATGTTTAAGAGCGTTGTTTTCCCGGAGCCGGTGCCCCCGGATATTATTATATTCAGCCTCGCCTTAACGGCGCCCATAAGCACGTTCGCTATCTCGACCGTCAGGGTTCCTTTTTCTGTCAGGTCGTCTATGGCAAGCGGCTTGGAGCCGAAACGGCGTATCGAGAGCGCAGGCCCGTCGAGCGCCAGCGGAGGGATGATGGCGTTTATCCGGGAGCCGTCCGGGAGCCGGGCGTCGACCATCGGCGAGGACTCGTCTATCCTGCGCCCGACCTTCGACACAATCCTGTCTATTATCTGCATAAGATGTGCGTCGTCCCGGAAAGCTGCGTCCGTCTTGTAAAGCTTCCCCTTCCGCTCGACGTATATATCTTTTGAGTTGTTCACGAGTATATCGTCTACCTCGCTGTCCGCTATCAGCGGCTCAAGCGGCCCCAGCCCGAATATCTCGTTCTGGACGTCCGTCAGGAGTCTTTCTCTTTCCGCCTGGGAAACCGGCACGCCCTCCCCGGTTATAATCTCGTTCAGTATGAACGTGATTTCGTTTTTAAGCTGCCCCTTACCGATTACCTCGAGATTGTCGAGGTCAAGCCGTTCTATGAGGCTTCGGTGAATGCGCGATTTCAACTCCTGGTATGTGTCCGTGCCGCTCATCGGGGCAAGGACAGTTTTCCCGCTTATGTTCCCGTTTCCGCTTTCGTTGGGGTTTGAGTATCCGAACATGGCGCCTCCGCAGAATTTATGCCGCTACCTGGTGCGACGTCATCTCTTCGAGTCCCTTCGCTACAGCCAGGAATCCCCTGGCCGCGTCAGACGATGGATAAAGCGACACCATTGGCCGGCCCTTGTTCAGGGAATCCTCCGCTTCGTCGGGGGATTCCGGGACCTGCCACAGGACCTTCCTGGAAAACGTCTTCTCGGCGTCCTTTACGCTTATGGGTCCTTTTTTTACAAACCTGTTCACAAGTATCTTCAGCCTGCCGCCCAGCCCCATTCCGGAGAAATACTCGAGCGCCTTCTGTGTATTGCCTATTGACGGCAGGGTCAGGGCGCTTACGATCAGCAGGATGTCAGAATTTCTTATCGCCTGCACTGCGGCCTCGTCATAGCGCCTGCCCATATCCAGCACCACGTAATCGAACACCCGCTTCAACTGCTCCAGAACGGGCGGCAACTGCCTCCGGTCTATATCCACCATGTCGATTATCCTTGGCGGGCAGGAAAGCAGGCTGATGCCGGAGGAGTGGCGGGCGGCGATTGTCCGCAGGAACGAGTGGTCGAGCCTGGATGCGTTTCTCACCGCGTCCGCTATCGAATACCTTGGTTTTAAATCCAGGAACAAGTCGGCGCAGCCCCCTTCCGGGTCCAGGTCCGCAAGGAGCACTTCCTTGCCCGTTGTTTCCCTCAGCGCGGCGGCGATGTTCACAGCCGCGGTCGTGCATCCGCTCCCGCCCTTTGAAGAGAAACACGCGATGACCTTGCCGGAATGCCGGAATTCCCTCGAGAATGTTCGCTCCAGTTTTTCAGACGCCCGCAGAATATCCTCCCGCCTGACCGGCCTCGGAAGAAATTCGAGGCATCCGCTCCTGATGGCCCGCAGGATGTTGTCCGAAGAGGTGTCCGACGACGTGGCAATGATGCCGGCGGTCGGGTTCTCTCTCGCGAGTCTCTCGATAAATCCGAAGGAAGACTGCCTGTTTATCTCAAGCTCGATTATTATCAGGCCCGGCTTTGTCTTCAGGATAAGCTCGTGCGCGGCGAAAAGATCGTGCGCCTCACCCTTTATCTTCCAGCCCGCAGACCCGGTCAGATATTCCCTTATGTATGCCGCCTGCGCAGAGTCCGAATCTACTATGACAGCCGTGAGATTGCTCATGGAATTTCTTCCTCCTGTTTTAGTCGGCGCAAAGGCGTTCAATACCCGATGTTGTCCACGACGAGGCCGGGATCCACCAGCCGCACGTTCGCATTGCCGTCTTCCATCTGCCGTATAAGCGGCAGAAAATCCGAGCAATAGGGGGTAGGGTTTGAAGGACTCGGCTGAACGATGTACGGGTCCGCCTGACCCGAAACGCCCGTGGGCGCGGCATGGCCGTAGCAGGTGTTTCCGCTTGGGCCGAGAGAGCTCGGCGCCGGCCCGCCTCCTCCGCCGTTCGCGTAGCCGTCAACCTGTATCACCCCGTAACCGACAACGGTGACGGACATTACGCCGTGTCCGTCAGACTGGGTATTCCCGTCGTATACCACTACGATGAACCTCGACCCGGCAGGCCATCTTTGACAGAAGGACAGGCCTCCGGAGCCGTTGAGATTGGTTTGTGTCAGAAAATTATTTCCGCTGCTCGAGAAATGCGGGATGGTGGCATAGGGGCAGTGCGAAGGTGTTGACGGGTAGTTTTCGTAAGCCGCTATCTGGCCGGCAGGATAGTTCGGGTCATAGGGTTCGTAAACCGCGTTCGGCGGAATCAAGCCGGACGGAATACCTGAAAATAGATAAGGCTGGTTGTCCCCTTTGTATTTGTCTACCTGGCCGTTGGTGGGATTGTTTGGAGCGGCTGTTGTCATCAGGCCGAAGCCGCAATCCGAGCAGGCGCCGCTCCCGTTAGAATCCGGTCTATACCAGGGCCGTGAGGCGTCGTATTGTTTGCACCTCCACGAAAGGTCTATGAAACCGTCGGTGCTGTCAGGCGGGACGTCGTCGTTCGCGTTCGACCCGAATACCGCGAAAGTCCGGCCCGCCAGCCCCGCCGAGCCGTCCACATCGGTCAGGCGCATGTAGCTCTCAGGGTACGGGGCAGTTCCCTGCCAGTACTCGTTCACGGCTATCGGCAGAAGCTTCGCCGGTTCACGTACGGCCACCGCCGCCGCCTCGACCCCGGTCTTGTTGAACAGGCCTGCTGTCGACAGTACCTTTATCAGCCAGTTCTGGACCATCGGCTGGTCGCTTCCCGTCCCTGTCCTTCTGGCAACGACTTCAACCGCGTTATAATTCCCGTTGCCGTCCGGGGCGGGATTGAAGGTTGTCCCGTTCCACGTCCCGCAGATGATGTCGTTTTCGTGGAGCGATACGGGAATCAGGTTCCCGGAGCCGTCCGTATCTGCGTAGTTTTCTCCACCGACTGCCGTCGCAGCAGCCGTCGCGCTGGCAGTGGGGCTTGGGCCTGAAAGCGCGCTCGCGCCCGCGAGCG
>JAKAHE010000197.1 GCA_021815285.1 Nitrospirota bacterium | reverse complement strand
TCTTTAACAGTCACAAAAAACTGGGCGATGCATGGCACAAAAAGCGTAATCGTTACCACGCTCACCAGCACCTGCGCCGGAGTAAGCTCTCCGGCCTTCTGCATCGCGTAGAGACCGGCGGCTCCATAATCCCGGCGGAGAAAGCCGATGAGAAAGGCCGCCGTCGCCTTTTCCGGCAGGCCAAGAAGCCCCACTACGACCGGCGATGCGATTTTTTCAATCAACCCCAGGAGCATAAGCTTGTCCGCGGTAAAAAGGATAAGCGTTCCCAGGATGAATAGCGGCACGGCCTCCTTGAGATACCACTCTATCCTGCCGATGGTCTTGTTCACTATGTTTCTAAGCTTGGGGACGCGCACCGGCGGCAGTTCCAGTATAAAATCCGAAGGCTCGCCCCTGATAATCTTTGAAGAGAGCCAGCCCGTAAGGAAAAGGACGCATAAAAGCACAAGCGCCCAGATTATCGTAGCCTCGCCGGATATGCCTGCAAGCATCCCCATTATCACCCCGAGCTGGGCTGAGCAGGGTATTGCCAGCGCAAGAAGGAGCGTTACTATGACACGCTCTTTTTTCGTCTCCAGTATCCTCGTGGTCAGGGTGGCCATCGTGCAGCACCCAAGTCCCAGCACCATCGGCAGTACGGCCTTTCCGTTCAGGCCGATAAGCCGGAATGCCCTGTTCACCATTATCGCAAGGCGCGGAAGGTATCCGGAGTCTTCGAGTATCCCGAACGCCATGAAAAATGTCGTGGTTATAGGCAGGACAATCGCTATAGAGTATGTTAAAGCCATCGTCACAATCCCGTACTGGCCCACGAAAAGCTCCCTCAAAAACGGCGCCGGGACATAGTTGAACAGGCGTATAATGACCGGATTTATCCATTGGTTGAACACGGTTTTTTCCATGAAGTCCACCAGTGTTCCGGCGCCGAAGACACCCACGAACTCATACATGGCGTAAAGCACGACGAGCAGTATAGGCAGGCCCCAGAGCGGGTGCATCGTTACCAGACCGAGCCACTGCCTGAAGCCTTTCCGGGCGCCTTTCACGCGGGACTGGCAGGACTTCACAATCTTGTCAACCGCAGAGAGCCTCTTTCTGTTTATATAATATCCCAGAGGCTCGGGATACTGCGACTGGACATTGTTTACTATCTCTTCCAGGGCTTCTATGGACGCATCCGTTATAAGGCTGTGAAGCCAGTTCCGGAGGCTCAGGTCCCCGCCGAGCAGCATCAGGGCAATGGAGCGCCTGGATATTCTGGCGTCCGGGAGGAGCGGCTCCATTTTCTTTACAGCGTTCTCCACCCTTTCTCCGAAGACAATCGAAAGCGTGGAAAGCCTTGGCGTCTGGCATACCTCTTTCAGCTTCGATATGCCCTTTTTCCTCGTGGCGACGGTGCTGACGGTATCTACGCCGATGCTCATTGACAGGGCGGCAAGGTCTGTAGTAATCCCAAGGTTTTCGGCCTCGTCCGCCATATTAAGGGCCATCACGAACGGCACGCCCATCTCGGAGAGTTGGAGGCTTATAAGGAGCGAGCGGCGGAGATTCTTTACGTCCGCCACCTGTATTACCGTATCGAAATCCTCGCGCAACAGGATGTCGCGGGTCACCTGCTCGTCCTCCGACATGGGAAGAAGGCTGTTGACCCCCGGCGTGTCCATGACGACATACTGCGTCCCTTTAATTGTCGCATTGCCGGTGGACACTTCGACAGTGGTTCCGGGATAATTGGAGACCGTGGCGTATTTGCCGGTGAGGTTTCCGAATATAACGCTCTTGCCGACATTAGGATTGCCGACAAGGAGAAGCTTTTTTAGACCTTTTGCTGTCATTCCGTAAAACCGGTCCTTTCAATATTAGAGAACATGATAATCAATTTCAATTATTGGACATTAAAAAAGCTTTCGGATTATGCCGTGCGGCATGAACTGCAAAGACCGTAAAGCTCCATCTTGTGGTCCTCAACGGAGAAGCCGTGCTTCTGGGCCACTTCCTCCTGGAGCTTTTCGATAAGAGGCTCCTTGAACTCGATAATCTTTCCGCAACGGGTGCAGATTAAATGGTCGTGATGCCGTGCTGTATCTTCTTTCTCAAATACTCCCTGTGAGTCCTCTGCGAACCGGCGCTCCTTGGCCAAGCCTGCCTCTTTGAGGAGTTTCAGGGTGCGGTAAACTGTCGTAAGCCCGACTCCGGGGTAGGAGCGGGACACCTTGATGTAAAGCTCTTCGGCGCTGATATGTCCGTCGGTGTCGAAAAACACCTGGGCCACGGCCTCGCGCTGACGCGTGATTTTAAGGCCCTTGTCGGCAAGATACCTGTTTAAGTCGGCTATTTTCTTGTTCATCTTGGTCGGCTGATTTTGGTTGGGAAACGGTTTTATTGAAATAGATTTTCAATATCAAATCATAACGGTGGCGCGGAGTCAAGATAAAAATTGCTGAGAAGTTTTTTAATCTGTGTTATTCTTTGACGAATATGAAAAGACTGCTCCCGTTTTTATTTCTTGTATTGCTTTTGTCTTCCTGCGCGCCGCGCGTGGCAATAGTGCCTATCCCCGTGGACACGCCGCCGTATCAGATTATAAAAATGGCATCCGCCGGGACGAAAGACATCAAGGGTTTCAAGGCGTTTGTCAAGGTTACGGCGCAGGAGCAGGGTAAAACCCCGCAGAGCCTGGACGGCGTCCTGTATTTCGAAAGGCCGGACCGGTTCCGTTTCACGGGGCTTGCCTTCATGGGTTTTACAGTTTTCGACCTCGTCCTGACAAGTGACAAGTTTTATTTCTACAGGCCGTCTGAGGGTTGGCTTTATACCGGCCCACGGGAATCGTTTAAGAAATTCCTGGCAAAAAGTGGTATCCATGCGGACCCGGAAATAATTGGGCAGGCTCTTTTCCTGGAGAAGAAGGAAGGAGATGAGTTCCTTGCGGAAAAAACTGACGACGGCTATGATATTTATCAGGCGCGGGTCGCTCCAGGCATACTCCTGCCGCGCGTTAAGGCCAGATACGACGCCGGACTGAACCTTAAAGAGAAAATATTCTACGACAGCCTCGCCCGCCCGTATTTATATGTCACGATGTCCGGAAAGGGCAGGGAGGTTCTTCCAACGGGGGAGACGGCGGAAGATAAAGCCGTTCAATCTGCGGCGCTTCCGGCGAGTCTTACGGCAAAGGACATTGCGCACGGCATTCTGCTGACCGTGGATTTCGACAAATATATCGTAAATCCGGAAGGGCTTGACAAGGATTTCACAATCGAGGGCGAGCAGCTCAAGGGCATAAGGGAAGTGCGGTAGAAGCCGTTATGCCTTTATAAAATAAAATATTCTTGACACTTTTCAGTCTTTATGTTAATTTCCAGACGCCTCATGCAGGGGCAAAGGCCGCAAAGGTCCATTTCAAATCCCAAGGCCGGGTTTCCGGTCTGCCTGTTGTTTGACAAGAATCGCTTCGTTTCGTTTTCCGGGACAACGGGTTCCCGGAAATCCAGCGTCCTATATTTCTATATTATTACTAACTATTTTTAACTGAGACCGCTATTCCGGTTAAATTCGGGCCGGTAATTACGGCTTGCAGACCGGTATTTCGGCCTTAAAAGGAGGTTTCTGACCATGAAAAAGACCTATCTCCTTGCGCCCGGACCAACGCCAGTGCCGCCTGAGGCCTTGACGGCCATGGCCATGCCGATTATACACCACCGCTCTCCGGACTTTATCCCAATTCTCGAATCGGCAAAGAACGGGCTCAAGTGGTTGTTCCAGACAGATAACATCGTCCTGATACTTGCATCCA
>JAKAHE010000017.1 GCA_021815285.1 Nitrospirota bacterium | reverse complement strand
GTCCTCCTTGCGCCAAGGGATAGAGACAGGCTGAAAAGCGAAATACTGACTATGCGAAAGCGCCTTGAACGGAAGGCTTCCGCTGCAAAGGGAATGAATATCAAGAGTGGCATGGGCGGCATAATGGACGTGGAATTCGCCGTGCAATATCTTCAACTGCTGCACTGCCGGAGACATCCGGATCTGCTGGTTCCGGGGACCATTGCCGCGCTGGATATGATTATCGACCGGCGACTCATCCCGGATGATGCGGGCAAAATTCTCCGCGATGCATACTTTTTTATGAAGGAGCTTGAATCTCATCTGCGGATGATAATGGGGACTGCGGATACGACACTGCCGTCCGACGAGGAAAAACTTGCGCTGATCGCGGCGAGGATGGGATATGATAAGCGGGTATCCGCCATGATTGACGACTACCGTAAAAAAACGGGTCGGATCAGGGAAATTTTTGATAGAATATTTTCATAATACCCCCACATACTTCAAGGAGGCAAAGTGTCGAAGGTATATTTCACTACCGCGCGCGGCACGCGCTGGGACTATCGCATGAGCGTCCTCGGGCGCTTCGAGAGGATGCTGTCGGAGTGCGGGCTTATGAACTTCGGAAAAGGCGAATACGTGGCCGTAAAGACACATTTCGGCTCAGAAGGCGCGCACAGGATTGTCAGGCCGTCGTTCCTGCGGAAGGTAACTGACGCCGTGAAAAAATCCGGCGCGAAGCCGTTTGTCACGGACACCGTGCGGATAATGGGAGTCGATTACCTGGAGGTGGCCAACCAGAACGGCATAAACCACCTCTCAGTCGGCGCGCCGGTGATACTTGCGGACGGGCCGTTCGGCAAGGACAGCCTCATTGTGCAAGCGCCGGGAGAGGTCGTCGGTGAGATTGCCGTGGCGTCGGCCATACACGACTCTCCCGCTATGGTCGTCTGCTCGCATATAAAAGGTCATATACAGGCCGGCTACGCCGGGGCGATAAAAAACCTGGCGATGGGCGGGGTTTCGGCGTCGCACAGGGAGGGCGGCTGGCAGAAAGGGCGCGGGCACATGCACTGTCACGGGGAGGTGCCCCTTTTGTGGGACCCGGAGGTCTGCACCTACTGCCTACAGTGCGAGAACGTATGCCCGAAGGGGGCCATAAAATTTATCGACGAAAAGCTCGTGCAGGATAAATCCGAATGCTGGTTCTGCGGCAGGTGCGCCCGCGTATGCCCATCCGGCGCGCTGACTCTCCCGGTAAACAACGATACGTTCCAGAAGTCGCTCGCCGAAAGCGCCGGGGCCGTGCTATCGACGTTCAAGCCTGGCAGTGTGATCTACATCAATTTCATGTTCGAGATACAGCCGGAGTGCGACTGCATGCCGTCCTGCGATACGCCGATGCTCCAGGACATTGGAATACTCGTCTCGGACGACCCTGTCGCCGTCGAGCAGGCGACCGTGGATATGCTCAGAAAGGGAAGCCCACTGCCAGGTTCCGTGGCGGAGGAGAGGGAGTGCAAGCCGGGCGACGACGTGATAAGCATGGTGAATCCGCGAAACTACATGCTCTGCATAGAGCACGCCGAGAGGCTTGGACTTGGAAGCCGGGAATACGAGATGGTTGAGGTGGGTTAGCCTCTACGCCCCTTTCACCGTGCGGAGCATGTTATAGACGAACAGGATTATCGAGACATACATCAGCGTGCCGAAGACGAGAAGGATTCCGTTTCCGCCCGGCACGGCAAGGCTCCGGAGGAGCCATCCGGCCATCATCCCGGCCATGCCCGCGGAAGCCAGCCAGAACTGGACCGTCATCATCTTCCGGTTGTATATCGGCTTGCCGGAAAACCTCGGCAGGATGTGGTAGCCCACGCCGAAGATCATCATGGACATCCAGCCGATGAGGTTCATATGCACGTGCAGGGAAATACCGTCCTGGCTTACCGCATCGGGGAAGAACAGGAAAATCAGCCCCAGGAGCGTGCCGAGCATGAAATAGATTATGCTCTGGCGTATAAACCACACGACTTCCTTGTCCATTTTAACCCTCCGCAGAGTGGGGATACGGCATTAATGACAAAACTGCGTCAGAGCGAGCCTTGGAATTTCCCGAACTAATCCTCATGAAGCGAGCCTGACGCAGTTTAGGTTTTAATGCGCCCCGTGAATGAACATCGGCAGACACCTCGCGCACACCCAGACAGCCTTACCGTCCTGCTCGCACGAAATAAGAAGCCTGTCCTTGCTGTCAGTCCCGCAGCTCACGCAGACATGTTTTCCCTCGGCCATGCTATAACCTCCGTTTGTTTTTGATGCATGAAGTTTACCATTTCCACGGATGCAGGGCCATGATTTTTGCCTGCTTCGGCGTATGATATTTGTCAGCGTCCCAAGGCGAGTTCTTCGAGTGCGATGATGCTCAGTCCCTCCGCAAATATCGCCTTGGAGCGTGATGACTGGCCGCGGATGATGGATATTTTCGTTTTCGGGATATTCAGTTTCTCGGAGAGAAACCTTATCAGCATCTCGTTTCCGGCGCCTTCGACAGGCGGCGCGGTAAGTTTTATTTTCAGCATACCTTCGGACACACCTGCGACAATGTTCTTCGACGAGCGGGGCAGCACCCGGACATGAAAGATTATCCCGCCGCGTTCCTCGCGGATATTCAAAGGAGGCATGGACTTGCGCCTATTCGCGGCCTTCCTGTTTCTCCTCGTAGTTCAGCATCTTCAGGTGGTCTTCTATGACGCCTTTTATCTTCAGTGTGAAGCGTTCCTTGACGCGGTTCAGCTCGGTTATCTCCTGCTCTATCTTCGCAAGCTCCTGCCGGGATTTCCGCATCATATCCTCCGCCTCCATCTCTGCCTGCCTGAGCCTCAGGGCCGTCTCCTTCTCGGCGGAAAGGCGCATCTCCTCCGACATTTTCTGCGCGGACATCAGGGTATCACGGAGGTTCTTTTCCGTCTCCCTGAACTCGGCCAGGGCCGCATGGAGGTTTTTGTTTTCCTCCTTGAGCTGGTCGTTCTCCCGCATCAGCCCCTCCATCTCGAAGGTGACCTCTTCGAGGAAAGAGTCCACCTCGTTCATGTCGAAACCGCGGAACTTAAGGGAGAACTGCTTCTGCTTTATATCGAGGGGCGTAATGTTCATCTCTCCTCCGTCAGTGCATTCTTATGGCGAGGTCGCTAAGGGTGGCGACTACAAAATATTTCAAAAAATAAATTGCCGCAATCACGATAAGCGGCGAGAAGTCTATGCCGGTCATGGGCAGTTTTCTGCGGATGGGCCGAAGCACCGGCTCCGTCGCGGCGTACAGGAACCGGACGATGGGGTTGTACGGGTCCGGGTTCACCCACGATATAAGAGCGGCGATGATTATCACCCACATGTAAAAGGTAAGGATAATGTCCAGCACCACTGCTATCGCGTGAAGGAAATTCCCAAGGATGAACATTGTTTTTCTCTCTTGTTATGTCATTCCCGTGTATACGGAAATCCAGGTTTTTATAGAACCTGGATACCCGCTTTCGCGGGTATGACATATATTATTTACCCAGTTCCTGCGAGCGTTTCGTCGCCGCCTCGACCGCCGCGTAGAGCGCCGCCCGGAGTCCCTTTTCCTCAAGCGCCTGGAGTCCTGCGATGGTCGTCCCGCCGGGAGACGTGACCATGTCCTTGAGCTTCGAGAGCGGCTCTTTCGTCTGCATGGCCATGATGGCCGCTCCGGCGAGCGTCTGGGCGGCGAGGGAGAATGCATGTTCCCGCGCAAGCCCCATCCGCACACCGGCATCGGAGAGCGCCTCAAGCATAATGAAGACATACGCGGGCCCGCTTCCAGAGAGTCCGGTAACCGCGTCCATGAGCTTCTCGTCTGAGACGGTCACGACCGCCCTGCATATGCCCGACAGAAGCTTCGTCGCGATTTCCATATCCCCCGGCTTTGCGTTCGGCCCGGCAAACGCCGCCGCCGCGCCTTCCTGCACAAGCGCGGGCGTATTGGGCATCACGCGTATCACACGCGCCTTTTTCCCCAGGACCTTTTCGATCTTTGCGACGCTCACGCCAGCCGCTATGGAAATCACAATCTGTTTTGAGGTGCAGGCCCCGGATATTTCGGATAATACGCCTTCAATATCCTTCGGCTTCACGGCCAGGATTATCACGTCCCTGCCCTTTACAGCCTTTAAGTTATCCTCTGCCGCTCCCACCCCGTAATGTTTCTTCATGTGCAGGAGCCGGTCGGAAGACGCGTCAGAAACGGTAATGTCCCCTTTAGCCACAAGACCGGATACTACAAGGCCCCTTACCATCGCCTCCGCCATGTTCCCCGCGCCTATGAATGCAATTTTCCTGTTCATATCTCCCTTCAGTTTCTCGCCCCGAAGATTGCCGTCCCGACGCGGATGAGCGTCGCGCCTTCCTCGGCGGCAACCTCGAAATCCTGTGTCATGCCCATGGAAAGCTCCGTAATCTCGAATCCTTCCAATGCAAGCTCCGCCGCGAGCCGGTTCATCTCTTTGAAATACGGCCTGGATTTCTCCGGGTCGTCCGCAATTGGCGGGACGCACATAATCCCCATTATGCCGAGGTTTTCAAGGCCGGCCGCCTCTTTCATGAACCCAGCCGCATCCTCAGGGCGGATCCCGTGCTTGGTCTCCTCGGAGGCGATATTTATCTCGAGGAGCGCCTTCTGGACGATGCCTTTCTTTTTCGCCTGCCGGTCTATCTCTCGCGCAAGCTCGATGGATTCGAGCGAGTGTATCAGGCTGAATTCCCCGACCGCCAGCCGCGCCTTGTTTTTCTGAAGCGGCCCTATCAAATGCCATTCCACGCCTGACTCTCGCATGGCGTCCATCTTGGAAAGCGCCTCCTGCACCCTGTTCTCGCCCAGTATTTTCGCCCCTGCACCTACTGCTTCGACGACAAATTCGACCGGGACGGTCTTCGTTACGGCTACAAGCCGGACAGAGGCCGGGTCCCTTCCGGCGCGCAGGGCCGCCGCGCGAATCCTCGCTTCCACCATGCGCAGTTTTTCCGCTACGAAACTCATGGTCCTTTAAAAATCGGGAGGTTAAGTATCCACCGGACGTGAAAAAACTCCCCCGCCGCGCCCAGCGCAAGAAGGAAGATATATGCCGCCAGAGCCGCCGCCGGTAGCCATGGCCGCCCGGTAAAACCGCCGGAAACGCCCCCCGCGCCGCGTGTAACGGCCCCTTGCGATGGCCCCCCGGCGGGTATTTCTGCGGTGTTTTCCGCCCGCCTCGTTTTTTTCTTCTTCATGTTAAAGAAGAACAGCCAGAGCCATCATCCTGCCGGCCCGCCCGCCGCTTTTCCTGTGGGAGTAGAACTTTTCAGGGTTGCATGCGGTACATGCCCCGAAGACGTTTATTCTCTCCGGCCTGAGGCCCGCCTTCTCGAGTATAATGCGATTGGCCTTCCAGAGGTCCATAAGCCAGTGTCCCGGACGGGAGTTTGTAACAAGCTGAGCCACCATATCCGGCATGGATTCGGTAAGCGGCCCGAGCACCTTCGAGTCTATTTCATAACAGCACGGGCCGATGGACGGCCCGATGGATGCGAACATGTTTTCAGGCATTGAGCCGAAGCGGTTTCCCATCTCCAGTACCGCCTTCCCGGCTATCCCTTTGACCGTCCCGGCCCAGCCGGCGTGAACCGCCGCAACTGCCTCTTCCATGGGGTCGTAGAGCAGGATGGGCACGCAGTCCGCAGTAAGCACCCCTATCGGAACCCTTTTCAGATCCGTTATAATTGCATCGTAACCTTTTTCCGGCCTGGCCGCATCAGGCTCCTGCAGGACGTAAATTTCGTCCCCGTGAACCTGCGGGACCGTTTTTATCTCGACGCCCGGCATACCAAGCGCGGCGGTTAGAATCTCCCGGTTTTTTTTGACGTTTCCAGGGCTGTCTCCGGAGCCTGAGCCCATGTTCAGCGAATTGAAAGGATGCGGGCTTACACCGCCCCTGCGCGCGGTGAATATTCCCCGAGCGCCTTCCCAGCCGGAGACTTCATAGAAACCCGCTCCGTATGCTTCGTTAAATACAAAGGGCATCCTTGCCTGCAATTCTCAGATATTCGTTAAAGCTCTGCAATTCTAACACCTTGCATGTTGGCATGTCAACATTCCATATAAAAATGCCGAGTTTTAAAAACATAAAAAGACCCATCCCCGTTCCCGGAGATGGGTCTTGTATTTCCATTAACCCTGCGGGCTTAGTTTGCCCCGGCCAGGGTGATTACGTATTTGTCCGTAACAAACGAGGGGGTCTTGTGTCTCTGGAAGATAAAACCGTCGAACACATGTTTCCCGCCTTTTGTTATTATCGCGCGCACAGCCGGGTCTACAGGCTCAATACCCTTTGACGTAACGACGTCGCCCCGGAATATCCATTGCGGCAGGTATGCCGTGACCTTTATGCTGTAAGGCGAGCCAGGCACGGAAGCGCTGCCGCCTATCCTGACCGTAAACACCTTTGCCGCCTTTGTAATACGGTTCCCGACGGCCATCTTTACGGTGTGGTATTTCGCCTTTACGTCGTCCGGCACGACGATTTTCTGCCCCTTCGGGAGCGGTACCGGATGAGGCGGAACGCTGCTCTCCGAGGCGAAGGTGGAAAGGAGCATCTCCTTGTTTCTCTCGAGCGCCTGCTCGTTGTTCTTTTTGCCGCACGAAGAAAAAACTACCGCCGCCGCTATAAAAGGCAACAGGTATTTTATCCTGCGCATTCTCATCCGGGAATCCCTTCCTTGAGCGTAATCGCGTATTTCGGATGCATAAAGGCGTGCGTGGTCGGGAAGCGCGCGAACAGCCAGCCGTGGAAAACCACGCTGCCGCCCTCCGAGACCTGCACCTGGGCCGCAGGGTTGTTAGGCTCGTTGGACAGGGATGTGATTCTGGAACCCTGCATTACGAACGCGGGAAAAAAATCGGTAACAAGGATGCTTAAGTCGGAATCCGGTATATTGAACTTCTTGCCTATATCGACCGTAACATCTTTCGTCTGTTTCGTATCCTTGTTCTCGACAGACAGAACGACCGCCTTCCATTTTCCCTTTACGGCTTCAGGCACTTCCACCACAGGTTTTCCCATCGGCGGTATCGCCTGGGTGGCCTGAGGATTTTGCTGACTCTGTGTGTTTTTTTCTCCGCCGCAGGCCGTAAAAATCACGGCGGAAAGCAGCGCCATCGATAGAAAAATAATCTTTTTCATTACCTTACCCTCCAAGAAAATCGAAATAAACGGTATTAAGGATAATACCGAATTAAATGAAAATCAAGAAAAAAAGGCGCCCTGAAAAGGACGCCTTTCTGTCAGAACCGATAGGGTTCAGGCCTTATTTTACCTTTTTATACTGATAATTCTCTCCCATGAAGGATACGGAGAGGATACTGGTGCCGGGGTCGAGCTTTACCGTAACGACAATGGGGCCCATGGGAACAAGCAGGGTGTTCGCATCTTTTTTCTGCGCGGCGGTCTTGCCCTGGCTGCCCTCGTAGAAATACTGGCCGCCTTCTTTCGTTATCTTTATGGTCTTGGAAGGCTCAGAGACCATCCCCCAGGTGCCGACCAGCGGATCGCTGGACTTGGCGCATGCAAACATTGCCAGGGCGCTGAGAAGCGCCGCAACCAACAGTAATCCCCTTACCCCCCCTGCTCTTTTCATCTTCCCTCCCGCATCCCTTTGTTGTATGAAGGCATGTTCCCACGACAAAAACCAAAGGATTTTAATATATCCCGGCCTCGATGTCAATAAGAAATAATTATTTATCTATAATATAATTAAAATACCCCGAAATCAGTTGGTGGGCCAAGTGTATATTATGTTATAATTTCGAATCCTTCAACACTTTTAAAGATCGAGATGTTTGAGCAGGCGAAACTTTCAAAAAGAGTATTAATCGCTTCAGCCGCGATTATAATCCTGGCGGCTATTGCGTATTCGGATTCCTTTAACTGCTCGTTCAACTTCGATGACTATCACCAGATTTTCAAAAACGGCCATCTCGCAAAAATAGGAAACATACCGAGCTTTTTTTACGACCCCGCCGCGTCGTCGTTCAGGGACGCGAAAGGCTACCGGCCCGTCCTTCTCGGCACGTTCGCGCTCAACCACGCCATCTCCGGCGAAAACGTCTGGAGCTATCACCTCTTCAACCTCATCCTGCACGTATTGAACGCCGTCCTTGTCTTCCTCACGGTGACGTTCGTGCTCGACGCCTCGGGGAAAAAGTCCTTTCTCATACCGCTTTTCGTATCCCTCGTCTTTGCCGTCCATCCTATCCAGACCGACGCCGTGACATACATCTCGGCCCGCTCCGTCGTCCTGGCGTCTTTTTTCTGCCTTCTGTCGTTTCTTTCGTTTCTTCTGTTCAGGCGCGGCGGCGGGAACAAGGTTCTCTGGGCAATCCTGTCCCCGGTCTTTTTCGTGCTTGGAATGCTCTCGAAAGAGACGGCGGTATGTCTTCCTGGGCTGGCCATCGGCTACGATTTCATATTCCGCGCAAAATCCCTGAAGAAGCTCGCGGGCTATCTTTATTATCTCGCATATATCCTGCCGCTCCTGGCGTATCTCATGCTCCGGAGGGCACTGCTTGGATACGCCTCGGTCGAGGCAGCCTATCCCCGCGCGATATATATGCTCTCGCAGATAAGGAGATTTCCGTTATACCTGCGCCTGATGCTCTTCCCGTTCAACCAGAACGCGGATTACAATTTCCCGCCCACGACGACAATCGGTATTACGGTCGTCCTGTCGGCAATCCTGATTATTTTCATCTTTTCATCTCTGCTCGCCATGAGGAATAAAATGCCAGCGGCGGCGTTCTTCGGCCTGTGGTTTTTTATCGTATTCGCTCCGGAATCGAGCATATTCCCTATCCTCGACATAACGGTCGAATACAGGGTATATCTTGCGCTTGCAGGGCTGATAGCATCCATTGCAATACTTTTCTCTTCGTTTGAATTACGGCCCGGCTTTGTCAGCAAAGGCGCCGCGGTATCCGTGATTCTGCTTTTTGCCATTCTTACCTTCGGAAGGAACAGGGTATGGGCAACGCCTGCCACGCTCTGGAGCGACGTCTCAAGGAAATCCCCGTATTCAGACAGGGCATGGACAAACCTCGGCGAGGCGCTCCTGGACGAAGGAAGGGACAAAGAGGCGCTCGGCGTGCTTGCGAAGGCGCTGGAATCCGCGCCGGACGAGAGGAAGAGCATAATATACACGAACATGGGCTGCTGTTACAGCGACCTGGGCGAGCTTGAAGCGGCGCGGGAGAGCTTCCTGAAGGCTATAGATGCCGACCCTACACGTGTAGAGGCGCGCGTGGACCTTGGCATACTTTATTACAGGCATGGAGATTACAAGGATGCGGTAGACGCATTGACCGGGGCCGTGAATGTTAACCCTGGATACGCCAAGGCGCATTATGAATTGTCTCTTGCGCTGTATGCGATGGGGGATAACGGCGACGCCGCGCGAGAGATGGAGAAGGCGAAAGAGCTTGATTAGCGTTCTGCTACTCAGGACATACCCCGCATGTCCCGCATTTCCCGACATTGCAGCCGGGAGTATGAATCGCCTTTCTTGCTCGTTCTCTTTCCTTCAGCAGGTAATTCTTCTTTATCCCGGTATCCAGGAAGTCCCACGGGAATTTCTCGGATGCGTCCCTTTCCCTTGCGGCATAGAAGTCCGGAGCTATGCCCTCTTCCGCGAAAGCCGTTTTCCAGTCTCCGCCGTTTTCTGACGCGCGGAGGATGACTTTTGCAAGGCGCCTGTCTCCCCTGGCGAGCGCGGCCTGGATGAATGCGTGTTTCGGGACGTCGTGCGTCACGGAGAGATTCGCTCCCTTGAGCGATTTCTCTATATGCCGGATTTTCGCCAGAAGCCGGTCCACCGGCTCCATCGGCTCCCACTGGAACGGTGTCCAGGGCTTGGGGATAAAGCAGTTCACGCTTAACGTAAGGGTTCCCATGCGCCCCTGGCCTCTCGCGGACGAAAGCATCGTCTCGCGCGCCTTTCCGGCAAGCCTTATAATCTCCTCGATGTCTTCGTCAGTCTCCGTGGGCAGGCCAACCATGAAATAAAGCTTGACGTTTAAGACACCGGCCTCTATCAGCATGCGCACGGCCCGGAGCACGTGCTCCTCTGATATGTTCTTGTTTATCACCGCCCGCAGACGTTCGGAACCCGCCTCCGGCGCAATGGCGACAGTCCTGTTCCCTTTTGAGACGAGGGCGGCAAGCTCCGGCGTAAGAGAGTCCGCCCGGAGCGACGACGCCGAGAAATTTATATCCGTGTCCTTGAATTCTTCTGTAAGCTCCGATATCCATGGATAGTCCGAAACCGCAGAGCCTACAAGGCCGATTTTTCCCGCGAGTTTCCTGCCCGCCTCGATGTCTTTTTTTACCGACTCCACGCTTCTGTTCCTTGGAGGCCGGTAGACGTATCCGGCCATGCAGAAACGGCAGTGCCGTCCGCATCCGCGCGAGAGCTCCACCATGAACATATCCTTGAATTCGGTATCCGGCGTAATTACTACGCTCGTGGCCGGAAAGGCGTCAAGGTCTTTCACATAACGTCGGGTTATTCTCTTCGGGACACCCGGCGCGGGAGTGAAAGAGCTTATCGTGCCGTCGGGATTATATGCGGGGGTATAAAGCGAGGGAATGTAGATGCCGGGGATTTTCGATAACGCAAGCAGCAATCCCTTCCGGTTCGAGGTATTTTTTAATCTCCCGTATTCGTCCAGGAACTCATTTATCGATTCTTCCGCCTCCCCTACTATTACCGCGTCGAAGAAATCGGCCAGAGGTTCTGGATTGAAGAACGCGCAGACGCCGCCGAAAACAAGGAGCGGGTGGGATTCATCCCGGTCCGCCGAAAAAGGGGGTATTCCGGAGAGCCGGAGAAAATCCGCCACAGCCGTGTAGTCGTGCTCGAAAGAAACCGAGAACGCAAGTATCTCGAAATCCCGCGGCCTCGCGCCCGTCTCGACGGAGGTCGCCAGGCCGGCTTCGGACCGGCGCTCCATTTTATCCGGGAGGAAAAGCCTCTCCGCCAGGGCGTCCGCGCGCGCGTTTATGATACGGTAAATCGTCTGGTACCCGAGCGAGGACATCCCGACGCGATACGTCCCCGGAAACACCAGGCCGACCGTCGTTCTCCCGCCCCTCGGCTTTACTATCGCGCCTTTTTCGTCGCGATTTTCGGCGCTCTTCTTCCTGCGCAAATTAAATCAGTCCGCCTGTCTCCGGAGAAACGTCGGCACGTCCAGCTCGTCCTCGTCGTCTATCCCCAGCGCGTCATTCCTGAAGTCAAGTCCGGCGACTTTCCTCAGATAAGCCGGCCTGTCGATGGTCTTGTCAACAAATGCCTTGACGTTGGAGGCTTTGCCGAGTATCTTCTCCTCGCCTATTGACATCTCCGCTATGTCCGTGTTGCTCATATAGGATTTCGGCTCCCGCCCGAGGCTCACCGCCTTGGGGATAGCCTTTTCGTCGAGCCTCACCGCCTGGGATACGGCGTTGTCCTCGAATCCCGTGGCTATGACCGTAACGCAGACCTCGTCCGTCATGTCCTCGTTTATAACGGAGCCGAAGATGATGTTGGCTTCCGGGTCTGAGGCTTCCTGGATTATCGTCGAGGCCTCTATAACCTCCGTCATGGTAAGGTCCGGGCCGCCGGTGATGTTGATCAGCACGCCCCTCGCGCCGTCGATCGTCCCCTCTTCGAGAAGCGGGGAGGATATCGCCTTCTGCGCCGCCTCTACCGCGCGGTTGTCTCCCTGCGCCACACCCGTTCCCATCACGGCGCGCCCCATCGACGACATGACCGTCTTCACGTCGGCGAAATCGAGGTTTATATACCCGTTCATCATGATGACGTCGGATATGCCCTGCACCGCCTGGCGGAGCACGTCGTCAACTATGGAGAACGCCTGCTTAAAAGGCGTGCGTTTGTCTATCACGCCGAGCAGTCTCTGGTTCGGAATCGTGATGATGGTGTCAACGCTCTTCTTAAGTTCGTCCAGGCCGGTTTCGGCCTGACGCATCCTCTGCCTGCCCTCGAAGATAAACGGCTTCGTTACGACCGCGACAGTAAGCGCGCCCATCTCGCGCGCGATCTGCGCGATTACCGGGGCCGCGCCCGTCCCGGTGCCGCCTCCCATGCCGCAGGTTACAAAGACCATGTCAGAGCCGGAAAAGGCCTCCCTGATATTCTCGACGTCCTCCTGCGCCGCATGTCTTCCGACCGTCGGGTTAGCGCCCGCGCCAAGGCCGCGCGTAAGCTGCGCCCCGAGCTGGATCTTGTGCGGCGCGAATGATTTCTCCAGCGCCTGCACGTCCGTGTTTGCGGCTATGAACTCCACGCCCGAAAGACCCGCCGCAATCATCGTATTGACGGCGTTTCCGCCGCCTCCGCCCACACCGATTACCTTGATGTTCGCCCCCCTTCTCGCTTCCTCTTCAAATTCGAACATCAAAAGACCTCCTTTCCGGTTAACCTGCCGTGATATTGGGGCTTGTGAAGGCCCGTGTCCTTAGAAAAAGTTCTCCACCCATTCCCGCATCCTGCCTATAACCTTCGCAAAGAGATTGCCGTCCGAAATCCGCTTCACCTTCCCCGCGCCCGCCTGCTGCGCCCCGAAAAGAACGAGGCCCACGCCCGTGGCATACATTGGAGAGTTCACTACGTCCACAAGGCCCCCGATATTCATCGGAAGCCCGCGCCGGGCGGGCATTTCCATCACCCGCTCCGCAGCCTCCGGGATGCCTTCCATTATTGCAGTCCCGCCGGTTATGACGACTCCGGAGGCTATGCGCTCCTCGAAACCGGTCTTCCTGAACTCCTTGAGAACCAGTCCGAAAATCTCCTCCACGCGCGGCTCTATTATCTCGGAGAGCACCTGGCGTGAGAGCACCCTTGGCGGTCTTCCGCCCACGCTTGCGACCTCTATCGTCTCGTCGTCCCTGACCATATTCGTGAGGGCGCAGCCGTATCTCTTCTTTATTTTTTCCGCCTCCGCTGCCGGAGTCCTGAGTCCCACGGCGATGTCGTTCGTCAGGTGGTTTCCGCCAATGGCTATGACCGCCGTATGCCAGATGCCGCCCTCGACGAAAATGGCGAGGTCGGTAGTTCCGCCGCCCACGTCCACCACCGCCACGCCGAGCTCCTTCTCGTCGTTCGAGAGGACCGCGTAGCTCGAAGCGAGCGGCTCCAGGACAATGTCCAGGACATCGAGGCCGGCGCGGTTGCAGCTCTTGATGATGTTCTGCGCGGACGTGACGGCGCCGGTGACGACATGCACCTCTGCCTCAAGCCTTACTCCGCTCATGCCGAGCGGCTCCTTTATGCCGTCCTGGTCGTCTATGGAAAATTCCTGCGGGAGCACGTGCAGGATTTCCCTGTCCATCGGTATCGCCACGGCCTTGGCCGCTTCGATTACGCGGTCTACGTCCGCCCTGGAAATCTCGCGGTCTTTTATCGCTATCACGCCGCGGCTGTTGAAACTCTTTATGTGGCTCCCGGCGATGCCGGTGAATACGGCGTTTATCTCGACGCCCGCCATCAGCTCGGCCTCTTCGACGGCCTTCTTTATGGACTCGACGGTGCTCTCGATATTGACGACCACGCCTTTCCGCAGGCCGTGCGAGGGATGGCTCCCGATGCCGACTATGTCAATCCTGCCGTCCTCCTTGACCTCGCCGACAATCGCGCATATCTTCGTCGTCCCGATATCGAGGCCGACGACTATATTGTCCTTTCTCGCCAATCCCCGCCTCCCTTCAGAATGACCGCGCGTCAATAACGGGCTTGCCGGCGGCAGATCCGCCTGAAGCCGGTCTGCCGGCCACAACCACCTTGCCGGGGAACCTCAGGTCAATCAACCCCGGCATTAATCCGCGCCTGACTATGTCGGATTCGACGTCCGTCAGACGTCTTATTTTCTGCCGGTATCCGCCTCCGCCCACAAGCACGCTGGCGCCGTCAAACAGCAGGAGCGGGTCTCCGTCTTTTCCTATCTCTACCACCGCCGATGATAGCGGGCCCTTGCTCTCGCGCGCAATTCTCATAAGCCTGAGCGCCTTGTCAAGGCACCCCTCGGTCTTAATGTCGAGTATCCCAAGGCCCTGCGACGATGGGTATTCTATGGGCGGAAGAAATTCCCAGCCCGGCCCGGATTCCTTCGCAAGCGCGAAACCGTCCGAATCGACTATATATTTGCCGGAGGAGGTCTGAACGACAGCCGCCGGGGTCCGCTCGACCAGCTCGAACCGGACCTCGTCCGGGAAATCCCTTCTCACAATAGCGGACTTTATCCATGGATGGCCTTCAATCCTCTTCATGGCGTCCTTCATGTCATAGGACAGTATGCTCTCACCCTTCGGGTCGCCGACAAACCTGATGAAGTCTTCCTTCCGCACGTATTTCAGGCCTTCCACCCGCACCTGCTTGATCTTGAATGCCGGGATGCGGCAGACGTACCTTTTAGCGGCGCGCGCGGCCATCGGCGCCAGGAACGCGGCGCACGCAACGGCGAGAACGACAGCCCCAATGAGCAGTATCTTCCTGCCGAGCTTCTTCCGTCCCCTGGGCTTCGCCGGGTTCTTTCGGCCATCGGTTCTCATCCGCGCCTCAACGCCCCATCGAGCATCCGTTCGATAAGTTCTTTGAAATTCAAGCCTGCCGCAGCAGCAGCCTTAGGCAGGAGACTCGTCGATGTCATGCCGGGCAGCGTGTTCATCTCAAGGACATACGGGTTTCCGTCCTTGTCCACCCGGAAGTCCACGCGCGCGTATCCATACCCGTGCAGGACGTCGAACACACGAAGCGCAATGGCCTTTATCCGATCCTCAAGCTGCGCGGCAAGTTTCGCCGGGCAGATATATTCCGTATCGTGCGTAAGGTATTTCGCGTCGTAGTCATACACGCCGCTCTTCGGGACAATCTCCACCAATGGGAGGGCTTCGCCGTTTAATATCCCGGATGTTATCTCGCGTCCCTCGATATATCTCTCAACGACGACCTCCCTGTCGTGCGAGAACGCAAGCTTAAGCGCGAAAGGCATCTCTTCACTTGAATGCACGAAGCTCATGCCTATGGTCGAGCCCTGCGTGGAGGGCTTCACCACGACGGGCAGGCCAAGGCTTTCCGCGGAGGACATGTCGGAGGAAGAGTTTTTCACGATGACAAATTCAGCCGTCGGAATATTGTGATACTTCAGAATTTTTTTCGTTATCGCCTTGTCCATAGCGACTGCGGAACCCGTTACGCCTGTGCCGGTATATGGCAGCCCCATTGTTTCAAGCAGGCCCTGAACCGTTCCGTCCTCACCGAACCTGCCGTGCAGCGCGAGGAAAACAATATCCGGCCTTGTCTCTATAAGCTCTTCCACGAGCCCGGGCCCGTCGTATACGATGGGCACGGCGTTGTATCCCGCGCCCCTTAGCGCCTCCAGGACAGCCGCGCCGGATGAAAGCGATACATCCCTCTCCGCCGAGAGGCCGCCCATCAGGACCGCGATTTTTTTGTTTGCCAGGCTTTCAAGCATTTCAATCCCTTCCAGCTATTTTTACTTCCGGCTCCAGGTCAACCCCGGTTTTCTCCTTAACCTTCTGCTTCACAAGCTCCATCAGCGCCATAAAATCCCTTGCCGTCGCGCCGGAGGCGTTAATCAGAAAGTTCGCATGTTTCTCGGATACCGCCGCGCCTCCTACAGCCAGCCCCTTAAGCCCGACGCCTTCTATCAGTTTCCACGCTTTTTCGCCCGGCGGGTTCTTGAACGTGGATCCTGCGCTCTTTGCGCCGAGAGGCTGCGCGGCCTTTCTCTTTTTTATAAATTCCGACGCGCGTGCCTTTATCGCTTCCGGGTCGCCTGGCGCAAGCTTGAACCAGCATTCGGCTACTGCGGAGTTCTCGGGTATGCCGCCGTGCCTGTATTTTCTCTCAAGCTCGTCTGCGAATATTTCGGACACTTCTCCATCCTCTTTTACAATCCGGATTTTATATAAAACATCTTTTATTTCATAACCGTACGCGCCGGCGTTCATGTATACGGCGCCCCCGACGCTCCCAGGAATCCCGGCGGCGAATTCCAGGCCGGAGAAGCCTTCGTCGGCGCAGAAATTCGCAA